>NZ_JBGQQW010000003.1:121730-140635 GCF_045528485.1 Desemzia sp. FAM 23990 | reverse complement strand
AAGGTTCCTGGTTTTAGGAACGTTCTTCCAAAAGATGGGCCAGCAAGCGGCGGAGCCGTGCGGTAGCTGACAAGTGTACAAAAATAGAGTGCCTAAACTAGCGGAGTAATAGGACGCTCGAGAAAAATTTGACACAAACGCGAGAAAAGGTGATTTCCTTTTCTCGCTCTTTTTGGTTATAATAGACTAGTAAAAAAAGATAGGGAGTGGAGAGACGGATGGAAATAGGATTAATCGGTTTAGGAAAGATGGGTTACCAACTCGCTTTAAATTTATTGGATAAAGGACACCAAGTTACAGGATACGATGTGATGGAAGCAAGTCGCAAACAAGCAGAGGATGCAGGAATAAAAACTGTTCCTACCTTGAAAGAATTGACGGCAAAAGAAACGGAACGCAAAGTGATATGGATGATGGTACCAGCAGGAAAACCATTAGAATCAGTATTGATTCAATTAATGGAGTTGCTGGTAGAAGGAGATATTCTGATTGATGGCGGGAATTCGAATTACAAAGATTCGATTCGTCATGCAGAACTCGCAGCAGAAAAAGGGCTGCATTTTATGGATTTAGGGACATCTGGCGGAACCAGTGGAGCTCGTAATGGAGCTTGTATGATGATCGGTGGAAATGAGGAAGCCTTTCGCTATATTGAGCCAGTGATTCAACAAATTTGTGTAGAAGATGGGTACTTGTATACTGGAAAATCAGGCAGCGGACACTTTTTGAAAATGGTCCATAACGGCGTTGAATATGGTATGATGCAAGCAATGGGTGAAGGTTTTGAACTCGTTGAAAAAAGTGATTTTGATTTTGATAATGCGGACGTAGCAAAAGTATGGAACAATGGTTCAGTTATCCGCAGCTGGTTAATGGAATTAGCAGAACAAGCTTTCCAAAAAGATGGTCATTTAGATGAAATGACTGGTGCTATGCAATCTTCTGGTGAAGGACAATGGACAGTTGAAACAGGTCTAGAGTTGAAAGTTCCGACACCGGTGATTTCCATGTCTCTGATGATGAGATATCGTTCAATGCAAGAAGATACATATGCTGGAAAAGTTGTTTCAGCATTACGAAATGAATTTGGCGGACATGCTGTTATTAAAAAGTAAAAAGGAAGTGTGGATTTGAGTCAATATGTGATTGGAGTAGATATTGGGACAACCAGTACCAAAGCAGTCCTTTTTCATGCAAATGGACTGGTAATGGATTCGGCTTATGAATTTTATCCGCTGATCAAGGAAAAACCAGAATTTGCGGAACAAGAATTAAGCGCTATCTATCAAGCAGTATTGAGTACTATCAAACAAGTTATTGTAAGCAGTAAAATACCTGCAGAACAAATTGTGAATGTCAGCTTTTCAAGTGCGATGCATAGTTTGATTTTAATGGATGGTAACGATCAGCCTCTTACTCGAAGTATCACTTGGGCAGACAACCGAGCTAACCGTTGTGCTGAAGAGCTGAAATTAGGAAATGGATCAGATATTTACCAACGCACCGGAACACCGATTCATCCTATGTCTCCTTTATGCAAGATTATATGGTTTAAAGAACAACAACCAGAAGTGTTTCAACAGGCTGTTAAATTTATTGGAGTAAAAGAGTATGTTTTTTATCAATTATTTGGCAAATATGTGGTTGATTATTCAGTTGCCTCGAGTACGGGTCTATTTAATATCCATGATTTATCATGGGATACAATGGCGCTGAAAGAAGCCGGAATTACAGCAGAACAACTGCCTCTCGCCGTCACTCCAACTACTCAGGTAAGTGGAATGAAAGAAGAAATTGCTCAGGAACTTGGGCTGAATCCTCAAACACCATTTGTGCTTGGAGGCAGTGATGGTTGCCTGTCTAATTTAGGTGTTGGAGCAATTGAGCCAAAAAATGTGGCTATCACTATTGGCACAAGTGCAGCTGTAAGAATGGTGACGGAAAAACCTTATTTGGATACAGATGAACGAACTTTTTGCTATGTGCTGGATGAAAATCACTACGTAGTCGGTGGAGCGATAAACAATGGCGGTGTTGTGATGGATTGGGCTAAAAATCAATTTTTTAATCCAGCTTTTTTAGAGGAAAATACAGATGAATACAGTGATATGATGGAGCTGATTGCTTCTGTTCCAGCTGGTTCTAACGGGTTATTGTTTCACCCCTATTTAAACGGCGAACGCGCTCCGTTATGGCAAGGAGAAGCTAGAGGATCGTTTTTTGGGATTCATCTGATGCATAAGCAAAAGCATTTCTTAAGAGCAGTATTGGAAGGAATTTGTTTAAATATTTACGATGTATTACATGAAATCACCGAGCAAGCTGGCCGACCGGATAAAATTATTGCGACTGGTGGGTTCTCTCAGTCTCCTGTGTGGCGTCAACTTTTAACGGATGTGGTACAGCAAGATGTTTTTATGCCGGAAAGTTATGAAAGCTCTTGTTTAGGAGCCGTAGTGATAGGGTTGAAGAGTGCGGGGATGATTGCTGATTTAAAAGTTGTTAAATCAATGATCGGCTCTGAACATCAGCATAAGCCAAACGAAATCGAAAGTGCTGTGTATAAAGAAATTTTTCCATTGTACCGCAAATTGAGCCGTCAATTTTCACAGAATTTTATGGAATTGGGCTTGTTGCAGGAAAAGGTTGCAATAACTGAAACTATAATTAAGTGATATCAATTAAGCTCCTTAAAGTAGAAATTAAATTGCTACTTTAGGAGCTTAATTGGCATTGTTGTTTTGTAATATACTATTCGTAATAGATATCGTGCCATTATAAAACAATATATTGGAAAGAGGATGAATAAACATATGGAGCTTGAAGCTATTATTAATAAAAATTATGATCAACTTAATGAAAATGAACTTTCTATTGTTTCCTATATATTACAAAATAAAAAAGAAACTCAAAATATCAGTATCACTAAACTAGCTGAAGTCTGTCATACTTCAAAATCTACAATTCTTAGATTAACACAAAAATTAGGTTTTAGTGGATTTGTGGAATTCAAATACAGTATTAAGCAAAGTAGTGAAATACACAGTGATCCTCATGATGATATGATCGGAAAATTAAAAAATGATATAGAAACGACTTATAAGTTATTTAAACAAACAGATGTAAAAATGATTGTTGAAAAGATTTATCACTCTAAAAGAGTATATAGTTATGGGACTGGATGGGCACAATTAAACGCATTAAATGACTTGAACCGAAATTTTATATTAAGTGGTAAAAATAGTATGATGCTTCAATCTAAAACAGAATTAAAATTGTTGCTATCTGAAATGACTTCAAATGATTTAGTGATTATTCTATCGAAAAGTGGAGATGGGACAGGATTGTCTGAAATTACAAAATTATTATCTTTAAACAAAATTCCTATTTTATCTATTACAGAATTTAAAAACAATGATTTAGCTTCTAAAACAGATTATAACTTGTATTTTCAAAGCTCTGAAATTTATGATAAACATCGCGAAAATACTTCGAAAAAGACTTTTGTAACGGTAAATATAGTATTAGATATGTTATATCGAGAATACATAACATATGAAAACTTATTATAAAAGTAGAAAAATAATAGCATAAGCAAAACAGGGAAGCTTCCCAATTAATGGTAACATTTCCATAGTTGGAGATTGCTTCCCTTTGTTTTTAAACCCTGTTGAGAAAGCGCTTTTATAATGGTATAAAATAATTGTATCAATGAAAAGAAAAGGAGATAAAAAACCATGATGGAAAAATTACAGCGATTTGGTGGAGCAATGTTTACTCCTGTATTACTGTTTGCGTTTGCTGGAATAATGATAGCCCTCTCAACGTTAGCTACGAACGAGCTTATCATTGGAAGTCTAGCAGCAGAAGGAACAGTATGGACTAGAGTTTGGGAAGTATTAGAAGGTGGAGCTTGGGTTGTTTTTGATCATATGGAACTTTTATTTGTCATAGGACTGCCTATTGGTCTTGCAAAAAAAGCAAATGCTCGAGCAGCTTTGGAATCATTAACTATTTATTTAACGTTTAATACTTTTGTAAGTGGAATGATCGAATTCTTCGGTTCTACATTTAATGTAGATTTTTCTCAGGAAGTAGGAGGAGAAAGCGGATTAACCATGATTGCTGGTATCAAAACTTTAGATACTAATATAGTTGGTGCTATTGTTATAGCAGGTATAGCAGTCTGGATACACGATCGCTATTTTGAGACAAAACTACCTGATTGGCTAGGTATTTTTCAGGGTTCTGCTTTAGTGATTATTATTGGCTTTTTCTTGATGATTCCTATAGCTATATTAGTGAGTTGGATTTGGCCAATGATACAAGGAGGAATCAGCTCCTTACAAACTTTCTTATCGTCTTCAGGAACCTTTGGAGTTTGGTTATATGTCTTCCTAGAGATATTGCTAATCCCCACTGGGTTGCATCATTTCATATATCAACCATTTGCTTATGGACCAGCAATTGTCGAAGGTGGAACAACAGCCTACTGGTTAGAAAATTTAAGTACTTTTGCTTCTTCCACTGCTTCAATGAAAGAGCTGTTTCCAGAAGCAGGGTTTACATTCCACAATTATTCGAAAATTTTTGCTCCTCTTGGCATCGCTGCTGCTTTTTATGCAACAGCTAACTCTGATAAAAAGAAAAAAACTTTAGCTTTAGTCATACCTGTAACTCTTACTGCTGTTTTAGCGGGAATAACAGAACCTATTGAATTTACATTTTTATTTATCGCACCGCCGCTTTTCTTGTTACATTCTGTATTAGCTGCAAGATTATCTTCTACAGCTTATATGCTAGGTCTCTCAAGTGATATGGGTGGTGGTTTAATACGTTCCATAGCACAATTCATTATCCCTATGTCGGCTAATCATATGGATCAAATCTTAATTTGGCTAGGGGTAGGACTTACATTCAGCACAATTTATTTCTTCTCTTTCAGATACTTTATCCTGAAATTTGATTATAAAACTCCAGGTAGAGAACTAGATGATGAAGTAAAAATGTACTCTAAAAAAGAATTTAAAGATAAAATGGCGAATGGAAAAGCAGGAAAGACAGCATCCGTACCATCAGTTGAAGGAGCTAATCAATATACGCCTCAAGCAATGCAATATCTAGAAGCTCTTGGTGGCAGAGATAATATTGAAAGTGTAACTAATTGTGCTACTCGTTTAAGAGTAAAAGTAAAATATACTAGTTTACTTGCTTCAGATTCTGATTTTAAAGAAGTAGGAGCGCATGGACTAGTCAAAAAGGGAAATTCTATACAAGTCATTGTAGGACTAGATGTACCTCAAGTGAGAGACCAAGTAGATAATTTACTTTTGAACCAGGAATAACACAGTAATAAGTCTTGAAAAAATGTACAGGGAATATTCCCTAAATTTGGGAGCATTTTCGAAAAAGGGTGTTTGTTCCCTAAATCAGCTAGTTATATTGTAAGGGTTATTAGGAGATGTTATAAATAAAGCAATCAGTTAATAAGAAAGGAAAGATATACAAATGGCTAAAAATTTAAAACCTCAATCTATTGTTATTGCAGGAGGGGGAAGCACTTATACTCCTGAAATCATTTTAATGTTATTAGATAATACAGATACATTACCAATCCGAAAATTAAAAATATACGATAACAATGCTGAAAGACAAAAAATAGTAGCAGATGCAGTAGAAATTATTTTAAAAGAAAAAGCTCCTGATATTGAATATGTGGCAACAACGGATCCAAAAGAGGCTTTTACCGATGTTGATTTTGTTATGGCACATATTCGAGTAGGTCTTTATGAAATGAGAGAACAAGATGAAAAAATCCCTTTGAAATACGGTGTCATTGGACAAGAAACTTGTGGACCAGGTGGGATCGCTTATGGGATGCGCTCAATTGGAGGGGTACTTGAGTTAGTAGACTATATGGAAAAATATTCACCAGATGCTTGGATGTTAAACTACTCTAACCCAGCAGCAATTGTGGCAGAAGCAACAAGAAGATTAAGACCAAATGCTAAAATTTTGAACATTTGTGACATGCCAATTGGTTTAGAAAGCAGAATGGCAAAAATTTTAGGATTAAATTCTAGAAAAGATATGAGTGTTCGTTATTATGGGTTGAATCATTTTGGCTGGTGGACAGATATTCGTGATAAAGATGGCCATGATTTGATGCCTAAATTAAAAGAATACATTTCTCAAAATGGTTATAGTTTAGAAGCTTTAGGAAGTGATCCTAAAGAAAATGACCCAAGCTGGATGTATACTTTCAGAAAAGCAAAAGATGTTTACGAATTAGATCCAAACACGTTACCAAACACTTATCTTAAATATTACTTTTTCCCAGATGAAGCTGCGGAACATTCTGATTTAAATTACACAAGAGCCAATGAGGTAATTGACGGAAGAGAAAAACGTGTCTTCGGAGAATGTATGCGTATTACAGATATGAAGACAGCTAAAGATACTAATTTTCATATTGGGGATCATGCTTCTTATATTGTTGACTTAACTAGAGCTATTGCATATAACACACATGAAAGAATGTTGTTGATTGTTCCTAATAATGGTTCAATTGTAAACTTTGACCCCTCAGCTATGGTAGAAATTCCTTGTATAGTAGGATCGAATGGCCCTGAACCACTAACACAAGGAGAAATTCCTAGATTTCAAAAAGGTTTAATGGAACAGCAAGTTGCTGTTGAAAAATTAGTTGTTGAAGCTTGGATTGAAAAATCTTATCAAAAACTATGGCAAGCATTTGCTACTTCTAAAATTGTTCCAAATGCAGCTGTGGCAAAAGAAATATTAGATGATATGATAGAAGCAAACAAAGAATACTGGCCAGAATTAGAATAAGTAAATGATTATGAAGTCGGCGAGAAAAGAAAAACTATTCTTTTCTCGTCGTTTTTTGTTGAAGAATGGAAATAAGATTGACTGATTTAGACAAAATGGGGGTACAAGTTCGATTTAAACTTGCTAAATAAGAATTACCAACTTATAGATACGACACGATGGAACCAACGGCGCTCGAAAGGGTGCTGGTATGATGAGTGGCTTGCAGGTACAGCACAAGCCAAATGCACACGAAAGTGCTGTGTATAAAGACATTTTTCCTTTGTACCGCAAATTGAGCCGTCAATTCGCGGAAATTTTCGATGAGTTGAACCGATTGCAGAAAAAAATCAATCAGGAAAAAAATGTTGTAAACTAAAAAAACAGCGTTGGTCATGTTTGAACACGATCAACGCTGTTTTTAATGAGTTATTCTTTTGAACCGTCAATGTATGCATATTTGAAGCTGCGGCTTCCAAAAGTTGGTCGGAAGATGTCTTTGACATATGGTTTTTCCAAATACGCTTCTGCGGTTTGGTAAATAGGAGCATCTACATAACGTTCACCTAAAGCGACTTGTTCGATTTCGATCATTGTGTTCCATCGAGCTAGTTTATTATCGAATTGTTGCGTGCTTTTTTCGACCAGTTCATCAATTTCAGGGAACGAGTAGTTTCCGCGGTTGATATCTGTATCAAAGCGTTCAATAAAGTTGATAGGATCAGCGAAATCTGCCAACCAATAAGTCGTAGCTAATTCATAATTTCCAGATTTGACACTATCCAGACGCGAGTTGTCCGGCATTTGACGAATGTCGATGGTCAAACCTTCTAAGTTGGTTTGCAATTCACTTTGAAGGAATTCTGCTAATCGTTTGCTGTCTTCAGTATCCGAAGTAATCAACTCAAACGTCATTGTTTGAATGCCTAGTTCGTCTAAGCCGGCTTGCCAAGCTGCTTGAGCTTCTTCAACATTGTATTCTACAGGGTTTCCGGCATCAGTACGAAAATCAGCACCGGTTTCAGGGTTTTTGGCTAGTCCATAAGGCACGTGACCATAAATCGGTTGAGAGCCGTCTTGCAGAACATTGTTCGTGAATGCTTCGCGATTGATTGCTAGAGATATAGCTTTGCGGATATTCTCGTTTTGCAATTCTGGCACATCATGATTCATTTCAATATAATAGATCCATGCTTTGCTGTTCGTTTTAAAATTGGCATCATCCTTGTATTGAGGAACAAAATTACCGGAAATATCGATACTGTCCAGTTCTCCGGATTCAAATAAGTTGATGCCCGTTCCCACTTCTTTTACCACTTGGTTAGTGATTTCATCTAGTTTAACGGAGTCTTTATCCCAATATTCGTCATTTTTCACATATTTCCAAGAATCGCCTTCTGCAGCGCTCCAGTCTGAAAGGACGAAAGGACCATTATAGATCGTCTCATCAGCGCTCAACCCATAATTGTCTCCTTGCTCCGTCACAAACTCCCGATTTTGTGGGAAGTAACTAGGAATAGTCAATAAATCAAGGAAGTAAGGAACCGGTTGTTCTAACGTTACTTCTAATGTTTTTTCATCGATGGCTGTAACGCCTAATTCACTAACATCAGTTCCATCATTCAAAATGGATTCGGCATTCTTGATGATACCGGAGAATAGGTAGGCATATCCTGAGCCATTATTGGGATCGACCATCCGTTGCCAAGCAAACACGTAATCGTCTGCAGTGACAGGTGTTCCGCTCGACCAATTTGCATCCTCTCGTATATTGAATGTGTAGGTCAGTCCATCTTCAGATACTTCAGGAAGCTCTGCTGCATTTGCAGGAACGATCTTGCCTTCAAGATCATACGCAGTCAATCCCTCAAAAACATTGTTCATCGGAGTGAAGTTTGTTGTGGAAAGAGTGGTATCCATGGTGTCCATTTCCGATTCAGCAGCTAAATTCAAGACTTGTTCGGCATCTTGAGAAGCTGGTTGATCTTGATTGGAACCGTTGCTGCAAGCACTTAAAACAGCTAATGTGGCAAGCGATAATAAGGTTGTTAATGTGAAAGTTTTTTTCATATACTTATGGTCTCCTTCTGTAGTGTTTTCTAAGAAACGGACTTTACTCAATAGAAAATAATTATCGTTCTTCTCTTGTAAAAAAGGAAAGTTAAACGACAGAAAAGCTACATGCAAGAGAATAAGAAAACGGCTCCTATGAAAACGTCCTTGTAAGAAATAATTATAGCATAAAAAGTAAGTAAGCAGAAGGGTCTGATTCGGATAAACCAAGTCTCATGTAAGTACCATTGTCATCTCTGACATCTGTACGAAGAGCTTTTTTCTTTTTAATCAAGTTGAGTAGACAGTTTTCTTATAATTTTGAGGAATTGAGTTTGTTGAAAGAACGGATAAAAAGAGAAGAAAACATGATGAAATAGCTTCTTTAGAGTTAAATATAGGTTTGAATGAAATGTGTCAATGGTAAGCGTAATTAGAAGGTTCTACTAAAAAAATGATTTAAATTTAGAACAAAAACTATTTTTAAAGGTATAATTATATACGTTATGAAAACGTTTGTTATCAGGAGGAGTGGAGAATTATGGTAGATAAAGTAAAAAAAATAGCTCATCGAATTTTTAGTTATTTAGGAGAAATAACTAAAAAAGCATCAAAGAATATGCCAGACGAAAAGAAGGCACAATTAAAAAAGAGAATGAAAATAAGTGCAGCAGTTCTAATTGTATTTTTTATTCTCTCTTTTATCGTGACAATTGATTCTGCTAATGCACGTCAAGATGAGTTGAGTATGCAGATTTCAGATTTACAAAAGAAAATTAATAGTAAGAATGCTTCTTACAATGTATTAGAGTCAGAAAATAACGAATTAGAAGCAAATAATAAAAAATTAAGTCTATTAAAAACGGAGTATGAAGCATATAAAGAAAAAATGACTCCCTATGAAGAACTAGAAAAATCGGAAGCAGACGCAAAAAAAGCAGAAGCAGATGCAAAAAATGCTGAGTTAAAAAAGAAAGAAGCAGAAGAAAAAGCTAAAAAAGAAGCGGAAGAAAAAGCTGCAGCAGAAGAAAAGAAAGCAAAAGCAGAAGCAGAAGCAGCGAAGAAAAAACAAGAAGAAGAAGATGAACTAGCAAGAATAGAGGCTGAAGAAGCTAAAGGATATGAAACAGGAATAACTTTTGATCAATTAGCTCGGACACCAGATGATTATTTTTATAAAAAAGTGAAGTTCTCAGGTAAAGTTGTGCAAGTAATGGAAGGAGAGGGCACGACTCAAATTAGATTTGCTGTGGATGATGATTACGATAAAATTATTTATGCTGAAATTTCGTCTGATTTAACTAATAATAATCGTTTATTAGAAGATGATTATGTAACACTTTCTGGTATTTCAATGGGGCTTTTAACATATGAATCTACCATGGGAGGAGAAATAACGATTCCTTCTATTGTGGTTGATAAGATTGATAGATAAAGAGGTTCGAAAAGTACACCTCTGTTACTGAAAATGATCAGTAGCAGGGGTGTACTTTTTTTATTGGTTTACTTTTGTTAAATCCATCCGTTTACGGATCAAGTGAGCATTAAATTGACTGTCACTTGAAGAATAAAACAGGTTTACTAGTTGAGTGAGGGCAGAATGACTCGTCACTTGACTAATAAAGTGAGTTTATTAGTCAAGTGAGTGGTAGAACAGGTATCACTTGACTAATAAAGAACCGTTAATGTGTCATTTTGCAGTGAGAAGGAAACTAGTTGCTTTTGTTCCAACTTATTTTAGGCTAAATACCTTGCTGGTTACTTTTTTAGACGCATCGTACTAAGAAGTGCACGCCCCTAAAAGCAAAACGACTAGAGTTAGATGAGAAGCATCTAGCTCTAGTCATTCAAGTTTTTTTCGGTAAGCTGTATGCCGTGTTCCCAGCTCTTTAATCTTCAATAGTTCTTCGTTCTGTTCCGTCTAAGTCAATAATCGATTGAATAGGCTGGACGTATTCTAAAGTCCCCATGTAAGTACCGTCTTCATCTCTGACAGCTGTGTAGGTGACCATAACGAATTCGCCTCGAGCATGGAACCAGAGTGTCTCTGAATCCTTTGTACCAGTTTTGAAGTCAGCTATTAATTGTTTTACGATAGGTTGGCTTTTAGGAGGATGACAATTTTCTACTTGTCGCCCGATAGCGTTTTTAGTACGCGGAAAAAGCTTTCTGCCGGTACCGACATTAAAGTATTTCACCGTATCATTAGCATCTACAAAAGATAATTCAAGCGGAAGCAAGTTCAGCATTTTTTCCAATTCATTCGGTGTCAAATGTCCAACTTTAAAGTGAATATTGGTGTCTTTTTCACTTGTTTCGACTTCTGAATCTTCTATATCTTCAAATGTAGTCCGCTCAGGAACCCATTTAGATTCTGGACGAACAATGCAATAGCCGATTTCATCTGATTCGTCATTGATTTTGATCCAATCATCTTCATTAAAGACATCTGTAATCATAGGAATCAAAATTTCTTCTTCTTTGACAATCATTTCTTCCAACTCGTATTTTAAGGACGCGAATTCTTCTTGCAAATGATCTAGTTGATCTTGTTCAAGTGACTGTTTCACTTGTTTAAATAGAGCGCGAATTTCGTCGTCTACTCCCCACATGACTTTAGGAGGAGCTGTGATACCGTAACGCTCCATAATCGGAAACAGAGAGTTTTCCTTGCGCGCATAATGATTGTCAAACTGCCAAAGAATAGACAGTTGCTTCAATAACCCGTCTTTAATCTCTGCTTCTGGTTGCAGAAGATACGCTTCCAGTAAACGACGAATGCGATCCAAACTGCTTTCGATCGCTAAATTTTCTTGTTTTAGGACATGGATGGGATGCCCAGGTTTCTTAAATTCATCTGATTGATTTTCTGGATTGTTGATGGTTCCGATAAACATAGAAGCATGGATATTGCATAATTTTTGAATATCTTCTACGACAACACCTTCCCCAAGCAATCTGCGTTCCATAACCGAGATTTCAAAGGCACTGATACCAGAAAAATGTTCTTCAAAATCTTTCTTTACCAAATCTTTGTCTTCGCCAGCATGCAATCTTAAAAGCAAATCTTTCAAAATAGATTGCCTCTGTTCTAATTCAAGGGCTCTTTTTCCTTTATGGGGATTTTCTGTCATTAGGCAATCTCCTCAACACTAAAACCATGTTCTTCCAATTGAGCAATCAAGTCAGCATGATTTAAACCGATTTGTTCCGCACCTTTATTTAAAGGCATCATTCGACCAACTGTATTCAATAAGCCGTCATTTTGTAGAGGAGTAAATCCTAGTTGGACCAAAATACCTTTTAACTCAGGGTATTGTTGAATTAATTGATAGACCGTTTCATTGAGATTGATTTTTTTCATTGTTTTCAACCTTTCAAATTAGAATGATATACTCATTCGTTACGTTATTCACAATAAGTGGTTGATTTCATTTTAAAATAAATGCTTATCATTTTCAATAAGGATAGCCGTCAGGTTTGTTAGAATATGAATTTTTTTCACAAAATAGTCATCATATAAGGGGAATTACCCATAAAGGACTGTCTCGAATCAAGACAGTCCAAAAATCATTCACTGATATGGTTTACATTTGCGAATCGGGGTGTTCTAACGGTTTTACAGCTGGCCCATCTAAGACAGCTCCGTTATAAGAAAAGCGCGAACCATGACAAGCGCAATCCCATGAACGTTCTGCATCATTCCAATCAAGGTTGCAGCCTAAGTGAGTGCAGACTGGAACGGTTTGATGCAGCTGACCTTGTTTATCTCGATAGGCGCCCACTTTCTTTCCATGTACATGAACTAGGCCGCCTTCATCTAGTAAAAGGTCTTCTAAATTTTTATCCGGACGTTTTAATTTGCCGGTAACAAAATCTTTTGCGACAGCTGAATTCTTTTTCAAGAAGGTTTGAGTATCGCTAAGTTTCAATTTTTTACGAGTAGGGTCAAAAAGAGAAGCATAACTGTTTTCTGTACCTAAAATAGAGTCTGCTAACAGTTTTCCGGCCATAGCTCCTGCAGACATGCCCCATTTATTGAATCCTGTAGCTACTAATACAGCCTCGGTTTGCTTCGTCATCTGTCCAATATAAGGGAGTTTATCTAGTGTTTGCAGATCTTGACTAGACCAAAGATGAAGAGGGCTTTGCGCAGCAAAATACTTTTTGCCAAAAGCGTCCAAATCTTGGTAATGAAAAATCGTTTTGCTGGAGCTTTTACCGGTTTGATGTCCTTCACCGCCAATCAATAAAAGAGGGATACCGTCAGCGCCTTGAACAGAACGGATCGAACGCGTCGGCTGTTCTGCGTTGATGTACATGCCTTCAGGAATTTTACTAGCAGTGCGCATCACCATCGCGTAAGAACGATGGATGGAGAGGCGCGTAAAATATAAGCCGTCTGCATCATTGATTGGGTAATGAGTGGCCAGAATAACTTTTTGACAGAGTATAAGAGAGTTGTTTTCGGTTAAAATCATAGGTGTCTTTTCTTTAATGACTTCTACAGCACGCGTGTGTTCATAAATTTGTCCGCCTAAGCGCACAATTTCTTGGACCAACACCGTTAAAAAACGAACCGGACCAAATTGAGCTTGGTCGTACATCACTAATGCTTCTTTGATAGGGAAAGGCAAGTCTGCTTTATCTTTGGTTAATGCTCCTTTAATCCCTAAAGTCTGGTAAGCTTCAGCTTCCTTTTCCAGTTTTTTTTGACCCTTATCCGTTTCTGCGTATACAAAAGCATCTTTTGTTTCATAAGCACAATCAATCTGCAGCTCTTCGATGAGTTGTTGGATAAAATGCAAACCATCAATATTTGCTTCATAATAAAGTTTAGCTTTTTCTTTGCCAAAGGTCTGAATCAAGTCATCATAAATCAAGCTATGCTGAGCGGTAATTTTTGCAGTTGTATGTCCAGTTACCCCGCTGATTAAACGATCAGCTTCAATGAGGACAACTTTCTTGCCAGACTTTGCTAACAGATATGCGCTGATAATGCCGACTATCCCAGCACCGACAATACCGATTTCAGTAGTATGATTTTCTTCTAAGGCTGGAAATTGAGGAGTAGCTTGCTGAGCTGTCCAAAAAGATTTAGGAAAAGGTAGGGAATCTTTGGTTCCTTGAGAATTCATTGAATCATCCTCCTTAATAAATAGGCATGAGTAAGAACAGAGAATGGGATATAGTAATCGGATGAAATTAAACGATGGTGTTCAAGCTGAGTGTAGCACTAGTGGGATAAAAATGTAAAAAGATATCATTTGTTATGCAAAGAAAAAACGAGTACAAATTTCACCAGAAAGGGTTTTACTTCTAAAAGTAAGTGGTATACTGTAAGCAGTAAATGAAAAACTTCTCATCTTAATGAGAAGGCAGAAAAAGGAGTAGACGGAATGGCACAAGAAGAACTGAAAAATCGTGCAGATGTGCAAGAAGAATTGACTTGGGACATCAGTGCATTATATGAAACAAAAGAAGATTTTGAAACAGCAATTGAAAAATTAAAAGCAGCAGTAGATAAATTTGTCCAAGATTATGAAGGCAAACTGACGGATACTGACACTATAGTGAAGGCTTTAAAAGAGTATGAACAGATTCAAGAAACAGCTGCATATACTAATCACTATGCATTTTTGCCGGCAACTACTGATTTAACGAATCCAGAGTATGTGCAGTTGTCTCGGTCGACAGACAACTTATTTGCAGAAATCGGAGCTAAATTAGCCTTTTTTGATTCTGAATTAAAACTGGCACCAACGAATGTGTTAGATGAAGTTGTTGCAGAAATACCTCGATTGGCTTCATTTATTCGCCATATTAAAGCAGACAAAAACATTCAATTGGATCCCGCTGTAGAAAAAGCGTTGGCTCAATTGTCGCCAACGTTAAATGCACCAAGTGAAATTTACGAACAAGCGCGATTGGCCGATATGGACTTTGGTTCTTTCACTGTAGAAGGGAAAGAGTATCCATTAAGTTTTGTGTTATACGAAGATTACTATATGTACCATGATGACACAGCTATTCGCCGTGCTGCATTTGATAAATTCTCGCAAGTATTGAGCCAATACCAAAATACTATCGCGACAACGTATTACACAGAAGTTCAAAAAGAAAAAACAATGGCTTCGATGCGCGGTTTTGATTCTGTGATTGACTATTTATTGTATGATCAAGAAGTCGACCGCGATTTATACAATCGCCAAATCGATACTATCATGAACGACTTAGCGCCTGTCATGCAAAAATACATCACTCATGTCAAAGAAGTACGCGGCTTAGATAAAATGACTTATGCCGATTTGAAAATTGATTTAGACCCCGAGTATTCTGTGGAAGTAACTGTTGAAAAGTCTAAAGAATTGATCGAAGATTCCATCAGTGTTCTAGGGGAAGACTATGTTAATCGTATCATGAAAGCTTATCCAGAACGCTGGGTAGATTTTGTGCAAAATAAAGGGAAGTCTACGGGTGGATTCTGTTCTTCACCTTACAAAAAGCACCCTTTCATTTTGATGTCTTGGACCAACCAATTATCAGATGCTTACACGTTGATTCACGAATTGGGACATGCTGGACAAGGGATGTTGTCTGCTGAAAACAATTCGATTTTAGGAGCAGATCCTTCATTGTATTTGATTGAAGCGCCATCTACTTTTAATGAATTGTTGCTGACAGAATCCTTGCAACGCAAGAGCGATGATGATCGTATGGATCGTTTTGTATTGACTAAAATGCTGACGAACACCTATTTCCACAACTTTATCACTCATTTGCTGGAAGCTGCTTACCAACGCGAAGTATACGAATTGATCGATGCAGGAAAGAGCTTTGATGCAGCCAAATTGAGTGATATCAAGCGTTCTGTATTGGAACGATTCTGGGGAGATGCAGTAGAAATCAATCCAGGAGCAGAATTGACTTGGATGCGTCAAGTCCACTATTACATGGGCTTGTATTCATACACTTACTCAGCAGGATTGACAATTGCTACTCAAGCCTTCTTGCGTGTCAAAGAAGAGGGAGAGAGTGCTGTCCAAGATTGGTTGAAATTCTTAGCATTAGGAGATCAATACACATCTGCTGAAGCTGCAGCTGTTGCCGGAGTAGATATCACTACTTCAAAACCCTTAGATGACACTATTCAATACTTGAATGAATCAGTAGATCGAATTATTGATTTGAGTTCACATTTGAATTAAAAGGATAGTTACAGGGAGTTAGAATGCTGGATGATTAAAATAAGAACAAGATGGACTCAAGAAATTTTTTTAGGGATCCAAGCGGTAACGTTTATCTTTTTAGTGATGCAAACACAGTTGGGGGATTATGGGAACATAGCCATTAGTTTAACGTTGCTTACCAGTTGTTTAGGGTTATTTATGGTTGCCTTTTCCGTTTTTAGTATTCCCGCTGAAAAGAAGAGCAAAATGATCTTAGTCAGTATTTTTTGCCTCTCCTTGCTGTCGATTGGCTGGATCGTCATCTCAGCGTTTATCCAATTCATTGTAGAAAGTATGCCGTAAACAAAAAAGGAGGATTGTCTCATTTTCGAGACAGTCCTCCTTTTTTGACGAATAGTTTTGATAAAGCAACGAACTTTATCAGTAGCCTGTCTCAGGTACTCAAAAATAAGGGGTCTATTTTTGAGCAGCTGCAACAGCTGCTCGGATACCCAAAAGATAACTTTCTGCTCCAAAGCCCGAAATCTGTCCTGTTACGATATCGGAAAAGACGGATTTTTTACGGAATTCTTCGCGAGAATGAATATTGGACATATGTATTTCTACGATAGGGACAGTCAATACATCTAATGCATCACGGATAGCGTAGCTGTAATGTGTCCAAGCACCAGCGTTCAGGACCACTCCGTCAGCTCCGGTCAAAAAGGCTTCGTGTATTTTTTCCACCATTTCGCCTTCATGGTTTGTTTGGAAAGTTTCGACTTCAATACTTAACTCGTTCGCTAATTCTTGAATATTTTCATTGATTTCATCAAGGGTAGTCATGCCATACTGTTTTGGATCACGTTTCCCGAATAAATTATGGTTTACACCATGCAACATAAATAATTTTGTCATAATAGCCGCTCCTTTTAGTTAGAAGGAAAAGTTCCATGTATTAAGGACAGTTCCTATCAGATGAATCAATTGTATCGTACTTAAAGTTTCAACTCCACCAGATTCTATGGTGAAAGTTTTTTTATTTGCTGTCCCTTTTTACTATACCTGTCGTAGTAATCATGATATACTTTAATTACTACGACAGATGAAGTAAATGAGGTGAGGTTTTGGTTACAAGTGATGTCATGCGGGGATTTAATAGTTTGATTATTTTGTCTATTTTGATGAAGGAGGATAATTATGGTTATCAAATCTCAAATTTGATAAAAGAGAAGACCGATGGTGAATATATGATGAAAGAAACGACGTTGTATTCTGCGTTTAATCGTCTGGAAAAGCAAGCGTTGATTCAGTCTTATTCTAAATCCGAAACAAAAGGAAAGCCGCGCACGTATTACAAAATCACCCCTCTTGGTATCGAAGAATATTTTGAAAAACTGGTGGAATGGGAAGCAGTTCAGACCATCATTCAAAGGTTTATTAAGGAGGAGAAAAAGTAATGGATACGATACAAAATTATGTAGAGTCGGTTTTTGTCAATTTGCCAAGGACTCCTGAAATGATGAGACTAAAAGAAGAAATGCTCAGCAATATGGAAGATAAATATTTTGAATTGAAAGAGTCGGGTCGGAGTGAAAATGAGGCTATTGGAACAGTTCTGGCTGACTTTGGGAATATTGATGAGATCATAGAGGAGTACGAATTGGAACTGGAAGATGAAAATAATGATGTGATTTACTTTTCGGAAGAAGAAGCAGACGCATTCTTAAATCATCGTACCAAATTTGCGATGGGAATTGCTTTAGGCGTTTTTCTATGTATCTTAGCCCCAGCAATATTGCTGCTTTTACAAGGGATATATCATTTGGTTCCCTTCCTTCAATTTATATCTGAAGATACCATGAGCGTTCTATCTTTGATTCCTTTTTTCTTGATGATCGCCATTGCAGTGGGGATGTTTATTGTGTTAGGAATGAAAGAAGACCAATATAAACTGGAATACCGTTCGATTACATTGGAACGATCCATTCGGAACTATTTGCAAAGAGAGAAGACGGAGTTTCAGCCTAGATTTGCCAAAGCAATTGCTTCAGGAGTCGTCTTATGTATTTTAGCTCCGGTATCCTTATTGATTGCTACTCTTTTTTTAGGAGATGAAAATGGGTTAGCGGTTGTTTTCTTGCTGAGTTTTGTAGCTGCTGGAGTGTTTCTGTTTGTTTTCTACGGCATTCAGTATGCTACCTATGAAAGGCTGCTTGCAGAAGGAGACTACACTCCTGAAAAATTAAAAGTAGAAAAAACTTCTGAAAATATTGCGGGGATCGTATTTCCCATAGCAGGTGGAATCTATGTCATATCCGGTTTTCTATTTGATGCTTGGGGAACAGCATGGATCATTTTTCCCATTGCAGGTATCTGTTTTGCAATTTTTTCAGCGGTATACCATAGTTATTTGACGATGAAACGGAAAAGGTAGACTGTTCAGCAGCTGGTTCTCCACTATTTGACGTAAGTAATAGTCACAAAAAGAATGCAGTGTGTTCTTTGCTGCACATACCATGCTGACAAGCTTTGAGCCATAGTTTTTGGCTCAAGGGTAATGGCTCCCAAAAGTTAGAGTAACATCTAAGTTTTTTGGGGCCTTTTTTTATGGCAAAGTAAAGTTTAATGAAGTATTTAAGCTGCATGATGAACGAAGAAACAGTATTTCTCATCCATTTTAGGTGTAGAACATCAAGGAAGTAACCTGCATGATGAATAAAGGTGTTTGAACATCAAGGAAGTAATCTTCATGATGAAGAATAGCGATTGAACATCAAGGAAGTAATCTTCATGATGAAGAATAGCGATTGAACATCAAGGAAGTAATCTTCATGATGAAGAATAGCGATT
>NZ_JBGQQW010000003.1:0-121630 GCF_045528485.1 Desemzia sp. FAM 23990 | reverse complement strand
AGCGTTTGAACATCAAGGAAGCAAACTCCATGATGAAGATCAGCGATTGAACATCAAGGAAGTAATCTTCATGATGAAGAATGGCGTTTGAACATCAAGGAAGTAATCTTCATGATGAAGAATAGCGTTTGAACATCAAGGAAGCAATCTGCATGATGAAGAATAGTGTTTGAACATCAAGGAAGGAGCCTGCCTGATGAAGACTCTAACTTTTAGAGTTTTAAGAAGACAACGCCAAGGCTTTCCGATGGCTTTCCATAAGCAGCCTCATAGGTCGGAGAGAATTTCTTTACCAACATTAAAAATGTGGGGAATGGGACAATAACCTGATACTTCATTGGAAAACTGAACGTCAGCTACCAAAATGCAGCCTTAGATTCAAACAAACCAAATACCGGACGAGAGAATAACTTCTCGTCCGGTATTTGGTTTGTTTGAGCAGAGCTAAACGCATTTTGTCCCGCTCTTTCATTTTTTTATAGCTGAGTTGCGCAAATCAGCTTTTTAGGGGTTTTGTTTCTCCTTTTATTTTGGGGAAACACCCCAGTAAAAAGGAGAAAGTGGACCTCTAGGAAGTCTAAACGCTCTTGCTCCACTCTCTAGAGCCATGATCCAGTAAATTGATGGATGGCATAGGTGTTCTTAGTATCATCTATTTCATGAGTATAGTAGTCTTTTGGTGAAAAGTAATCCCGAGGAAAAATAGTAACATCATCATACACTTGTTTGGTATTGTTCATTTGGAATCCTTTTTCTGCAAGGATTTCCGTGACACGAATGACGTTTGTTTTCCGGTCATGCGTTCCATCTTCTTTGATGAACGTTCTGTCTGCGTAATCTTGGTACCATTCTTCAATCAGAGGATTATGGGGTTCTGCGCCGATAATTCCTGTAGAGATTTCTGTCTCGATTTCAAATCCCATGAAAGCAGGCAACTCTAGAAATTCATCTAATGATTTAATCACTTCCATGTCTGTATCCATGTAAATACCGCCGTATTCTTTTAATACGTATAAACGAGCTACATCTGAAACAAAGGCCCATTGTTTTTCATCATAGGCTTGCTGTGCGTAAATACCCGCCCCTTCCAAATCAAAACTTTCTTCATTCCATAGTTTGATTTCATAGTCGGGACAGTACTTTTTCCAGCTGGCAAGGCATTTTTTTTCAACTTCTCCAAAAGGCTTGTCCCCAAACCATACATAATGAATTATTTTAGGTATCATAACAAGCTCTCCTCTTTTCTTCTTTTTTTAAGCTTCTATTCAATGATAAGAACAAAATGGAAAAAAATCCATTAAAACGCCTTATGGCAAATAAAAAACCAGACCAACAAAGTATTGGCCTGGTTTTTACAGGGTAAGGTTTTCTTTTTTAGTTTGGAGGAGTAAAAAAGAAATAAGAAATTAGGGATGTTTCTTTTTGGTATGAAATAAGTATAAAAGAAGAATATGAACATTTTATGATGAAAATATGCAGATTTAGAGCAGCCCGTCAAATTAAACTAGTTCAAACAACAAAGCTTGATTTTACAAGTTGTCTGACTTCAAAATCATCCTGATTTTCTTTACAATAAATTCAAAGTGAATGCTTGCTTTTTCAGTAGGAGAAAGAAGGGGAACACAAACTTATCTAGGGGGACGACTGTTTGGATTACAAAACAGAAGAACTAAAGAAGATCGCAGAGGAACTAAAGGTTGATATCGAGAAAGGTCTGGACACACAACAAGTAGAAGCCAATCGGGAAGAATATGGGAAGAATGAGTTTGAAGAATCAGAGAAGAAGTCTTTATTTGCTCGGATTGCAGAACAGTTTAAAGATGTGATGAATCTTATTTTAGTGTTTGCTGGTTTCTTATCACTATACATTTCTTTGTCTGACCCTTCTCATGGATTTTCGGAACCTATTGTTATCTTCATAATTATTGCCATTAATATGACGATTTCTATTCATCAAGAAGGCAAAGCAGAAGATGCGTTAGATTCTTTAAAAAATCTTTCCTCGCCGGTTTCAAAAGTCATTCGTGAAGGAAAAGAGCAAGAAATCGATGCCAGTGAAATCGTTCAGGGAGATATTTTAGTGCTTCAAGCTGGAGATAAAGTAGATGCAGATGTGCGTTTAATCGAATCCAATAATCTGCAAGTAGATGAAGCTTCTTTGACCGGAGAGAGTGTTCCGGTCGATAAAGATCCGAATGCCCAAGTTGAAAAAGATGCTTCTACTGGAGATGTGTTAAATACAGCTTTCTCGGGTACAGTTGTGACGAATGGAAATGGAAAAGGGATCGTAGTGGGTGTTGGGATGGATAGTGCAATGGGATCTATTGCCGGGTTATTGACCGATTCCAACCAAGGCAAAACGCCTTTACAACTACGAGTAGATAGTTTAGCAAAAAAACTGGCTGTGGTAGCCTTTATCGCAGGTGCAATTATTTTTGGTTTAAACTTTTTCACAAGCAATATTAACATTTTAGATAATTTGATGACTGCCGTATCTCTAGCTATTGCAGCCGTACCAGAAACGTTGCCGGTCATTGTGACCCTTTCACTAGCTTATGGTGTTCAAAATATGGTGAAGAGAAATGCGATCATTCGGAATATTCCAGCAGTAGAAACGCTTGGGAGTGCTTCAATCATCGCTTCAGATAAGACTGGGACATTAACTAAAAACCAAATGACGATTCAAAGAATCTGGGCTGTTTCTCATGAGCCCAAAACAGCAGAAGAGGAATTTAATGACGATGAAGACTGGCTGATCAAAATGATGGGATTGGCTTCCAATGCTCGAGTCAAAGAGCTAGAAGAGGAAGAAAATACTATTTCCGGAGATCCGACAGAAGCAGCTATTATTCAGTTGCTGGAGGACAAAGAGTGGTCAAAAGAACAATTGGATGAAAAGTACGAACGTGTTCATGAGATTCCATTTGACTCGGATCGAAAACGAATGACAACCGTTCACAAATATGAAAATAAATATGTAGCCATCACAAAAGGAGCGTTTGATCGAATACCTTTAGATGAGGCAGCTGTTGAAAAAGAATACGATCAAAATGCTGGCGATATTCATGATGCCTTTGCTGAAAAAGCGTTACGGATCATAGGGGTATCGTACAAATTTATGGACAGTAAGCCCAATAACCTTGATGATGAAGAACTGGAGAAAGATATGACTTTTGCCGGAATCGTGGGAATGATTGATCCGCCAAGAGAAGAAAGTAGGCAAGCAGTTCAAGAAGCGCGTGAAGCTGGGATACGTCCAATAATGATTACTGGGGATCATGCCGTTACAGCTACGGCTATTGCCAAAGAGATCGATATTTTCCGTGACGGTGACAAAACCATCACTGGAAAAGAGATGCAAGAACTGTCTGATGAAGATTTAAACGAACAAATCGAAAACTTTTCTGTTTATGCACGAGTATCTCCTGAAGATAAAATCCGTATTGTAGAAGCTTGGCAACACAGAGGGGACGTCGTGGCCATGACAGGAGACGGTGTCAACGATGCTCCTTCTCTTCAAGCAGCAGATGTAGGAACAGCAATGGGAGAGAATGGAACAGAAGTAGCGAAGAATGCTTCTGACATGATTTTGACGGATGATAACTTTGCGACGATTGTTCATGCCGTTGAAGAAGGTCGTCGAGTGTATGACAATATCAAAAAAACAGTCTATTACCTGCTTTCTGCCAATGTGGCTGAAATTCTTGTTATGTTGATTGCCGTATTGATTGGTTGGGGAACTCCATTAACTTCTATTCAGTTGTTGTTTATCAACGTCATTGCGGACGGGATACCGGGGTTTGGTTTGAGTCGGGAAAAAGCGGAAGCCAATATTATGAAGCGTGATCCTGTTCATAAAAATGAAAGTATCTTTGCGCATGGAGGCTACCGCAGAATCGCGATTGCAGCTGCCACGTTTACAGTTATCACATTAATTGCCTTTTATATTGGAGAAAATCTGGCGCTGAATGCTGCTATTGAACCTTCCTTAGAGGTAGCTCAAACATTGGCCTTTTTAGTTCTAGGATGGTCTTCTGTCATTCATATATTTGTGGCGCGAACAAATGATTCCATCTTTAATGCAGGCATTACAGAGAATAAAACGGTTTTTTGGACAACTTTATTTTCTTTCGCAGCTACCACAGTAGTAGCAGTAGTTCCGTTTCTAGCGTCGATTTTTAATCTGGTGACTTTAAGTTGGGAATATTGGCTAATTGCAGCTGTTTTGTCCATTATGATCATTGTCGTGGTGGAAATTGAAAAAGTAGTGATGAAGAAAATGGGTGGCAGTTTCTTAGGTTAAAGCATTTTTGTCCTAAATCTGGTAGCAAAGACAAGTAGCTTAAAAGGAGGGAAATAAAAATGGATATTTCTAAATACCTTATAAAACCTGAAGAAAATGTAAATTTAGCAGAACTGGCTGAAAAAGAAAATCCTGATTATACAGAAGAAGAGATCAAAGAAAAATTGATTCCTGAAAGTGTGGAACAATTAAGAGAATGGCAATTGCGACTGCATGCAGAAGAAAAAAAAGGAATCTTAGTAGTGTTGCAAGCGATTGATGCAGCAGGAAAAGATGAGATCATTACCTTTATCTTTTCTCATTTGATGCCGCAAGGATTAAAAGTAACATCTACTAAAAAACCAACTGAAGAAGACATGAAACATGACTTTTTATGGCGTGTCCACAAAGGGATGCCTGAAAGAGGGCAGATTGCTATCTTAAATCGCTCTTACTATGAAGATTTGCTGTCTCCGATTGTGTACGGAGAAGAAGAAAGTATCCCGATGCCTTCCAGCGAGGACGATCATGATGCTTGGGAAGTCCGGTGTCGACAAGTCAATGATTTTGAAAAGTATATGGTAGAGAGCGGTTTTCCAGTGGTTAAATTTTTCTTGAATGTATCGGAGGAAAAACAGCGGGAGCGGCTGTTGGAACGTATGAAAACGCCGGAAAAAAATTGGGAGTTTTCATTCAGCGATATAGATGACCGTCAAAAATGGGATACTTACCAGGAAGCATATGGAAAAATCTTGAATAAAACCTCGACAGAATATGCACCGTGGTATATATTACCTGCTGATGATGGTTGGTATACGCGTTATCTTGCAGCGGAGATCATGATAAATGTGATCGAAAAACAGGATCCAAAGTTTCCCGTGATGACAGATGAAGATAAAGAACAGTTGGAAAAAGAAATTCAGCGATTAGAAGAAGAAAGAGAACAAGACACCTGAGAAATAAAGTATGAAGAAGTCTTTAAAGGGCCCCCTCTGCATGATGCAGAAGGGGCTTTTGTGGGTTTATTTTGAAATACCGGTAAGGAGAACGAGGTCAGTACTCATGAAAGATTTCTGCGACTACTAAAGTGTGAAAAGTTAGTCTACTGTTTCATTAGAATCGATTAGTAAATCTACGGGAATTGATTTTAATTTATTTCTAATAATTAATTGCGTATTCAAAATTGTGTTAATCAGCTCTATTACAAGGTTTCTATATATAAATAAGACTGTTCATCATCAACTACCTGCAAAAAATAAAATTCAACATTTTGTTGACGTTTTATTCTAATTAAATTATAATCAGATTATTATTATTTAATAGTATTTTAATATTGTTTTAATCTTGGCAATTAAAAAGGGTACAGGGGGAAAACTTAATGAAAAAGACAAAACGATTCAGTTTGTTTATTGCCGGAATGACATCCATGTTGGTATTAGCGGCATGTGGAGGAACTAGTTCAGAAGAAGCAGAAGGAAATGCCAATGCTACAGAAACTGCAGGCGGAGGAGTATTGAATGTTCAAGTAGATGTAGAAGTAGCTTCTATGGATCCACAAATGGCAACTGATGGAACTTCATTTGAAGTAATTGCCAATACGATTGAAGGATTGTATACATTGGATTCTAAAGGAGTAGCGATTCCTTCATTAGCTGAAGCAACAGATGTCAGCGAAGATGGGTTAACATACACGTTCACGTTGAAAGATGCAGTATGGTCTAACGGAACCTCTGTCACTGCAGATGATTTTGTTTATGCTTGGCAACGTTTAGCAGATCCGGATACTGCCAGTGAATATTACTACATTATGGGAATTGCTGGTGTAGAAAATGCTAATGAAATTTCTGCAGGAGAAAAAGCACCAGATGAATTAGGGGTAACTGCAATTGATGAGAAAACATTGGAAGTCAAATTGACTCATCCAGTTCCTTTCTTTGAAAGCTTAATGGCTTTTCCATCATTCTTCCCGATGAACCAAGAATTCTTTGAAGAAGCTGGAGAAAACTATGGAACATCCCCGGATACACTACTTGCAAATGGAGCGTTTGAAATCACTTCATACGAACCCGCTGCAACAACCATCGAATTGGAAAAAAATCCAGATTACTTTGATGCAGATAGCGTTAATTTAGACGGAATCAAATACCAAGTCATTAAAGATACTCAACAAGCTATGTTGTCTTACCAAAATGGGGATTTAGATGTGGTGACGTTAGCTGGAGAGCAAGTTGACTTGTTCAAAGAAGATCCAGAATTCCAAACGATTCAAGCTGGGTATCTATGGTATATTTCGCCAAATACGAAAGTACCTGGGTTGGAAAATGCCAACTTGAGAAAAGCACTAGCACAAGCATTTGATAAAGATTATATTGCTGAAACAGTCTTAAAAGATGGTTCTGTACCAGCTGATTACATGGTACCAGATGGGTTGGCAGTAGATGCTGAAGGAGTTGATTTCCGCGATACGGCAGGAACTTACTTGGCTTATGATCCAGCTGCTGCACAAGAATCCTTGGCATTAGCTAAAGAAGAATTAGGAAAAGACAGCTTTACATTTACAATGATTATTGAAGATACAGAAAGTTCTATCAATGTGGCTCAAGTGTTGAAATCACAGATTGAAGAAAATCTAGATGGCGTTACGGTCGAAATCGAGCAAATGCCTAAGAAAACAAGATTGGATCGTATGAACACAGGTGATTACGAATTAGGATTAACTCGTTGGGGTCCAGACTATGCAGACCCAATGACTTATGCAGATTTATTCTTAACAGACTCTGGGAACAATAAAGGTTTCTGGTCAAATGAAAAATATGATGAACTGGTTAATTCTTCTTTAGACGGTGAATTGTCACTTGATGTAGAAGGAAGATGGGCTGCATTGCAAGAAGCAGAAAGCATCATTCTTGAAGACGCTGGTATTCTTCCAGTATACCAGAAAGGAAATGCTGTAATGATCAAGAGCAATGTTTCAGGTGTTGATTTCCACTCTGTTGGTGTATCAAGAATCATGAAACATGCAGTAAAAGAATAACCGTTTTTAATGCATGCTGAAAGAAAGGTGTACAAGAGAATATCAAGCGGTTAGTAGAACTGTTTTGGATTATTCATTGTATGCCTTTTTTTGATAGTTTAGTGTCGATGTAAAAAGAATGCATTTTTATTTCGAACGAAAGGAAAATAACTATGAAAAAATATATTGCTCGTAGAGTACTGATGTCTTTTTTAACTTTGTTAGTGATCATTCTGGTGTTATTTGTTTTGATGCAGCTGCTTCCAGGATCACCTTTTAACGATGAACGATTATCCATCGAACAACAAGGATTTATCATGGAAAAATATGGATTGAATGATCCGATTCCGGTCCAATTTGGCCGTTACTTAGTCAATATGTTGACGGGAGATTTCGGGAAATCTTACACGATCTCAAAAGATACAGATGTATCCATCCTTCTTCAGAATCGATTGCCGATATCCCTTGCAGTCGGTGGGGTTTCAATTGTGCTCGGAGCCGTTATCGGCTTGTTTTTAGGTGTGTTTTCAGCATTAAAACACAATACAGTATGGGATTCTTTAGCTACCTTTATCTCTGTTTTAGGCGTTTCGATTCCTTCTTATGTATTTGCCTTAGGGTTATCTTATTACCTAGGGTTCCAATTGAAATTATTTCCTATGTTGTTTAACCCCGCAGATGGCATCAATGCTTATTTATTGCCGGCTGTTGCGTTAAGTATGACAGTGATGGCGACAGTTGGACGCTTTACCCGAACAGAAATGCTGGATGTCTTAAATTCAGATTACATTCAGTTAGTGGAAAGCAAAGGTGTATCTGGTCCCCGATTAGTTGTTACACATGCATTGCGCAATGCGTCGATTTCTATTTTGACGGTTCTTGGTCCTTTAGTAGTAAGTTTAATGACGGGGAGTTTAGTAGTCGAAAAAATTTTTTCCATTCCTGGAATCGGGCAATTGATGGTACAAGCCATTCAATCAAATGATTACAATATCATTATTTCATTAGCATTTGTGTACAGTGCCTTGTATATCGGAGTGATGCTGGTGGTGGATATTTTATACGGTGTACTGGATCCAAGGATACGTTTAGCAAAGGAGAGTTCAAATGGATAAACCAATCGAATTTTTACCAAATGATTTTGAGTTTGTGAATGACAATAAAGCGGCGATGATCGACGAAGTGTATTCAGGAGAGTCTTTCTGGAAAACGATCATTCAACGGATCTTGAAAAATAAGGGTGCCGTTTTAGGTTTTATCAGTATCTTAATCATTTTAGCCTTGGCTCTTATTGGTCCGGAAATAACAGGGTATACTTATGACCAGCAAATAACAGGGCATGAAAGTATGGCACCGCGAATTCCAGGACTTGAAAAATTAGGCATTTTTGATGGAACAGAAACCTTAAAAACTTCAACAGGCGAACTGGAAGTCAATAAATATGAGGAAATCGATGGTGGAGCAGATGTCTATCATTGGTTCGGGACAGATGTTCTAGGAAGAGATTTATTTACTCGGACTTGGGTAGGGACGCGGATCTCGCTTTATATTGCTTTAGTGGCGGTAATTGTTGATGTATTGATCGGGATGAGTTACGGAATGATTTCTGGTTTCTACGGCGGAAAAGTCGATATGATCATGCAGCGTTTTATGGAGATCCTAAATGGTATCCCTAGCTTAGTGGTCGTTACTCTGTTGATCATTGTCTTAAAACCAGGCTTATTAAGTATCACGATCGCGATTGCATTGACAGGTTGGATCGGTATGAGTCGTATCGCCAGAGCCTCGATGTTGAAATTGAAGCAAAGCGAATATGTATTGGCCGCACGAACAATGGGAGCAAAAGACTTTCCTATCATGTACAAAGAAATTTTGCCCAACATCTTCTCTCAGCTTCTCGTTATGTCGATGTTTTCTATTCCCAGCGCTATTTTTACGGAAGCCTTTCTAGCTTTTGTCGGTATTGGGATTCCGGTTCCAATGGCTTCACTGGGATCTCTTATTTCAGAGAATTTCAAATCCTTAACGACACATTTTTATATGATTGTGCCTCCCGTCATTGTCTTAGCCGTTTTGATGCTCAGCTTTAACTTATTAGCAGATGGGTTGCGCGATGCATTGGATCCAACATTGAAAGAGGTGTAAAAAACATGGGCAAAGAAAAAGTATTGTCAATACGAGATTTATCGATCGCCTTTAAGACATCTTCTGGACTGGTAAGTGCCGTTCGAGGAGTCAACTTGGACTTATACAAAGGGGAAACTCTGGCGATCGTTGGCGAATCAGGAAGTGGTAAATCAGTGACCGTTAAAACGATCATGGGAATTCTAAGCAACAATGGGAAAATAAACAGTGGAACGATAGAATACACTTACGAAGAAAATGGACAAAAAACAACGAAAAACCTGCTCGAGTATTCTAAAAAAGAGATGCGAAAAAACATCAATGGAAAGCATATCGCGATGGTTTTCCAAGATCCTATGACGTCTCTTGATCCAACAATGAATATTGGGAAGCAAATTATGGAAGGGATGCGTATCCATTACAAAACCCCTAAAAAAGAAGCATACGCTAAAGCGCTGGAGTTGTTGGAATTAGTTGGGATAACAGATGCAGAAGCTCGAATGAGCAATTATCCCCATCAGCTTTCTGGAGGTATGCGCCAACGGATAGTGATCGCGATCGCTTTAGCCAGTGATCCTGATGTCCTCATTTGTGATGAGCCGACGACGGCGTTAGACGTAACGATCCAAGCGAAGATTCTGGAATTGATTCAGTCCATCCAACAAAAAACAGGTATCTCCGTTATTTACATTACCCATGATTTAGGGGTAGTAGCGAAAGTTGCGGATCATGTAAACGTTATGTATGCAGGACGAATCGTAGAAACGGGGACAGTAAACGAAGTGTTCTATGAACCAAGACACCCTTATACTTGGGGTCTATTGCTGGCAATGCCTGATTTAGAAACGAAAGCGGACAAATTGGAATCTATCCCCGGGAATCCTCCAAACTTAGAACATGAAGTGGTAGGTGATCCATTTGCGCCGCGTAATCCCTATGCTCTCAATATAGACCACCGTTTGGAGCCGCCAATGTTTCAAATTAGCGAAACGCACTATGCAGCTACTTGGCTGCTGGCAGAAAATGCTCCAGTGTGTCCTCCACCAGCAGAACTGCTCGAACGAATCGAACGCATGAAGAAGGAGGATGAGCTCTATGTCGGAACTGAAGAAACCTATACTTTCCGTGAAGAACTTAAAGCAGCACTTTAAAGTCAGTCGAAAATTTACCGTCAAAGCGGTAGATGGAGTTTCCTTTGAGATTTATCCAGGCGAAACTTATGGGTTAGTTGGGGAATCAGGTAGCGGAAAATCCACTATCGGCCGTTCGATTATTCGATTGTACGATATCACAGATGGTGAAATGACCTTTAATGAACAAGACATCTCTGGGAAGCTCTCTAAAGAAACGAATGATATGATGCGCACTAAGATGCAAATGATCTTTCAAGATCCAATGGCTAGTCTGAACCCGAGAAAAACCGTCATGGATATTATTGCCCAAGGATTAGATATTCATGGTAAGGCTGGTTCTAAAAAGGAAAGAGAAGAGCAAGTCATTGAGATATTAGAGCGTGTGGGTTTATCTCGTGAATTCGCCAATCGCTATCCCAATCAATTTTCAGGAGGACAGCGGCAGCGGATCGGGATCGCTCGGGCATTGATCATGGATCCAGATCTCATTATTGCAGATGAAGCGATCAGTGCGTTGGACGTTTCTATTCAAGCTCAGATTGTGAACTTGATGAAGGATATCCAAAAAGAAACTAATGTGGCCTATTTGTTTATTGCACATGATTTGTCTATGGTCCGCTACATTTCTGATCGGATCGGTGTATTGCATTTGGGACATTTATTAGAAACGGGGACAACAGAAGAGATTTTTAACAATCCTTTACACCCTTATACCAAATCATTGATTTCAGCCATTCCGCATCCAAATCCAGTGTTGGAAAAGAAACGGACTTCTCTAACCTATGATTATGCTGCAAGTGGGTTAAATTATAGTGAAGGAAAGCTGCACACTATTGAAGGAACCCACAAAGTGTTGGGAACAGATCTGGATATTGAAAAGTGGCTGCAAAAAGACAATCAAAAAGAAGTCATTGGTGTCAGTTAAGAAAAGAATAATGACTTTATTTTAGTCAGGACAGTAGCTGGGATACTTTATCTCAGCTTTTTTTGATTAGGATGTGTCTTGAAACTATAGTTGTACACTATTTGAGTTGGTGATGAAGAATACGTTTTGAACATCAAGGCAAAAACTGCCTTGATGAAGAATGTGTTTTGAACATCAAGGCAAAAACCGCCTTGATGAAGAATCCGATTTGAACATCAAGGCAAAAACCGCCTTGATGAAGAATGCATTTTGAACATCAAGGCAAAAACCGCTTTGATGAAGAATCCGATTTGAACATCAAGGCAAAAACCACCTTGATGAAGAATCCGATTTGAACATCAAGGCAAAAACCGCCTTGATGAAGAATCCGATTTGAACATCAAGGCAAAAACCGCCTTGATGAAGAATGTGTTTTGAACATCAAGGCAAAAACTGCCTTGATGAAGAATGCATTTTGAACATCACGGCAAAAACCGCCTTGATGAAGAATCCGATTTGAACATCAAGGCAAAAACCACCTTGATGAAGAATGTGTTTTGAACATCAAGGCAAAAACCGCTTTGATGAAGAATCCGATTTGAACATCAAGGCAAAAACCACCTTGATGAAGAATGTGTTTTGAACATCAAGGCAAAAACCGCTTTGATGAAGAATCCGATTTGAACATCAAGGCAAAAACCGCCTTGATGAAGAATGTGTTTTGAACATCAAGGCAAAAACCGCCTTGATGAAGAATGTGTTTTGAACATCAAGGCAAAAACCGCCTTGATGAAGAATGTGTTTTGAACATCGCGAACAACCACATTATCAATGAAATATTGCTCGGGATTCAAGAAATGTAGTTTTTTGAAGCCGTTGTATCAATAAGCTGCTGTTGCTCTAAAATAGAAGGTAACTTTGATTGTCAACAAACGTTACATGATGAAAATCAAAACTATTTATCTCTTTTCAAAGTAGTTTTAAGACACACCTTAGGCTCGGTAGTAAGATGTGTCAATTTTTGTATATAACAAGATCACTAAATTATTTTTCAATCAACAAATTTGGAAAAAGAAGATGCAGTGTGTCAAAAATAATGATACACTAAACTTAAAACGAGAAATGTAAGTGCTTTTATTTTTTTCTAAGGAGGAATAAGATGAAAAGAAAAGATAAGGTACTAGCTTACGTATTGGAAAAAACCAGTCATTTAAAGGATCGGGATATTGAAATCGGTGGTGGGGTAACAGCTCTTGAAATTGCGGAGTCCTTAGACATTCTTCGCAGCAATGCGTCAAAAGATCTTAACACACTAACCAGAGAAGGTAAGTTAGACAAAACGGAGACGCGGCCGGTTCGTTACTATGATGCAACGATCAATCATTATCGACCGCTCGAAAAAAAAGTCAAAAGTTTTAAAGAATTTCCAAGCAAAAAAGAAGTCAATTCAAAAGAACCGGCATCAGCAACGGCCACTGATCTATTCCATAATATGATTGGAGCAAGCGGCAGTCTGACTAGTCAGATCAGTCAGGCAAAAGCAGCTATTTTTTATCCGCCGAAAGGATTGAACACGCTGATTATAGGTCCAACTGGATCAGGGAAGACTTATTTTGCAAATGCAATGTATCAGTATGCTCAAGACAATAAATTGATTGCTAAAAATAAGACGATGGTGGTGTTGAATTGTGCCGATTATGCGCACAATCCGCAACTTTTGATGTCTCATTTGTTTGGCCATGTGAAGGGTGCCTACACCGGAGCAATCAGCAGTAGTGAAGGGTTATTGGAAAAAGCCAACCACAATATGCTGTTCTTAGATGAGATCCATCGCCTGCCGCCTGAAGGACAAGAGATGTTGTTTTACTTTATGGATACGGGTTCTTTTTCACCTATGGGAGACACGGGAGAAAAGAAAAAAGCTGATGTGCGGATTGTTTGTGCCACAACAGAAGATCCAAATTCAGCTTTGTTGGCAACTTTTAACCGACGGATACCTATCGTTATTACGCTGCCGTCATTCCAAAATCGTCCAGCTGTCGAGCAGATCAATTTATTGAAATATTTAATGAGCATCGAAGCTAAACGGATCCAAAAAAGTATCCAAATAGAAGATAAAGTCATGCAAGCCATCTTGGGTAGTGTCACATACGGAAACGTTGGACAATTAAAGTCAGTGATCCAAATGGTTTGTGCCAGAGGATTTTTGGATAGTGTCAACAATCGATCAGAAATCACGTTACGCTACGACAGCATGTCCAGTATATTAGAAGACGGATATGATTCTATTGCGTTAAATCAACGATTGAGACATGAAATTGTTCATTTTTTAGAACCTTGGACTACGATTACGCCGATTGACGATATTATGGTATTTGATTCAGATACTTACGAATTGCCATTTAATTTATATGAAATTATTGGAGATAAAGTAGCCATGTTGAAGGAAAGCGCGGTTTCTGATCAAGAAATCCACCATTTTATCACGACCGATATCGATCTGCATTTAAAATCTTTTTATAAAAATACGATTTTTTCGACTAAAGAAGACGGATTGAAAGATATTGTCGATGTGGAGATCATTGAACTAACAAAAAAATTCAGCAGATCGTAGAAGAAATATTGCAATTCAATTTTTCAAAAAAATTCTTGTACGCGATGAGTCTGCACATCAGTTCTTTCGTCAAGCGTATCCAAGAAGGAATATTCGTACACAATAATAATGTACATTTAAAAGAGTTTGTATTGAATTACCAAGAAGAACAGCGTGCTGCTCGAGCGGTCAAAACTGAGATTGAACAGTATTACAAAATCGTAGTCCCCACAGTAGAGGTCAATTATTTGACGATGCTGCTGGTTTCTTTACGAACAGAAGAACAGCAAGGCCAAGTAGGGATCGTGATTGCAGCGCATGGAGTTTCGACAGCGTCCTCCATGAAAGAAGTGGTCGCAACATTGCTGAATTCTGTTAATTTGTATGCGGTAGATATGCCATTGGAAATGAATCCTAATGAAGCTTTTCCAAAAGTAAAAGCTGCTGTTGAAGAAGCAGATAATGGGGCTGGAGTGTTGTATCTGACCGATATGGGTTCTTTGGTAACATTTGGACAAAAGATCATGAATGAAACTGGTATTCGTATTGAGACTCATGATATGGTGACAACTCCTATGCTGCTTGAAGCTGCCAGAAAAACACAGTTCTCCAATCAAGACCTGGTGTCCATGTCTCAAGAATTGAAGCGATTCAGGGGATACTCTACACAAAAAAATAGTCTTGAAATAGCTGCAGAAGAGAACTACTCTTTATCCAAACAAACAGATAAACCTCAAATTATCGTTACGATATGTGCTACTGGAGAAGGAACAGCTATTCAACTGCAGAAGATCATTGAGGATATCTTAGCGGAATATCTAGAAAGCGACATCAGTATTATCCCGATCTCTATTTTGAATTATCAAGAGCAATTAAAAGAACTGCAGAAAAATTATACTGTTATAGCTACCTGTGGTTCGATCGATCCTCAACTGCAAGTGCCTTTTATTCCGATTGATGCTTTATTAGCGGGTAATGGAAAACATCGGCTGCATAATATCTTAGAGGGGATCGAATCAGAAGGAGAGCAAAAGATCTTGCCGCGTTTGTCTAAAGAGATATGTGTAGATTATATGAGTCAGTATGTAACCTACATCAACCCGGCAAAAATCATTACACCTGTATGGGATTTTTGTTATGTGATGGAGAAGCAGTTGGACCAAGTATTTGAAAATGCCTTTAACCTGGGCATCATGCTGCATCTATGCGGGATGTTAGAAAGAATCATCACACGTGAAGAAATCCATTCAGGAGAAGATGTAGACGAGGTGGATCCTAAATTGGCTTTATTGATCGAGGAAAATATTGCTCCTGTATTGTATGGTCTCAATCTAGAAGTTTCGAAAAATGAATTGAAATTTGTCGGAGCGATGTATCAGAATAAGTTGAAAGAAAAACAAGTATAAAAAGCCTTCATATGCATCACTTAAACGTAGTCTGGATGTTTTTTAACCGAATTGATTTAGAAAGTTTATTGAAAAGCAGAGGGAGAGACAACCTATTATGAGTATGGAAATTCGATTGGTCCGTATTGATGACCGCTTGATTCACGGACAAGTAGCCACTGTTTGGACCAAAACAACAAAAGCCAACCGTATTTTAGTCGTCAGCGACAGTGTAGCTAAAGATGAATTACGCAAAACGTTGTTGAAACAAGCTGTACCACCTGGAGTAAAAGCAAATGTGATCACTGTCAAAAAAATGGTAGACATCACGCATGATCCTAGATTTAGTGGTTTCAAAGCAATGCTGCTATTTACAAATCCTGAAGATGTCGTAAAAGTCGTGAAGAACCATGCAGACATAAAGACTATCAATATAGGCAGTATGAGTTATGCAGAAGGAAAGAAAATGATTACGAATGCCGTTGCGGTTGACCAAAATGATGTGGACGCTTTTAAATATTTACATGAAAAAGGAATTGAATTGGAAATTCGAAAAGTAGCCTCAGACAGTAAAGTAAATATGATGAAATTATTGAAAAAAGAAGGATTAGTCTAAATGAAGACTAAGGCAGGGTATAAATGTGCTGATTCGTAAATTAGAGTCAAATGAAGAGCCGCCAATGGAATTACTGCTGTCAGCGGATCCTTCAAAAGAGATTATTGAAGAATATTTGCTGAGAGGGGATTGTTATGTAGCTGAGAGGGACAATCAGATAATGGGAACCTACGTCTTAGTTGCGACAAAGCCTGATACCATAGAATTGATCAATATCGCTGTAGCAGAAAATCATTCTGGCAAAGGCTTTGGAAAACAATTGATCAAAGATTCCATTAAGCGTGCAGCAACAAAAGGATACAAAATAATGGAAGTCCGTACGGGAAATTCAAGTATTGGACAACTAGCCTTGTATCAAAAGTGCGGATTTAGAATAGACGGTGTGGATAAAGATTTTTTCCTTCAGCGCTATTCTGAAGTCATTTGGGAAAATGATATTCACTGTAGAGATATGATTCGATTATCTCTACAGTTGTAAATGAAAAATGTTTAACATCGTTGCCTGTGCTAAGCGTTTTTTTGGTGATTTTTCCCGTTTAACTTAATGATTGCACGAATCACAGTTATTTTCTTATTAGTAACCTCAAAAAAAGCTATCAATTTTCAATCATACTTCGGACTAACAAATTAAATATTCTTTTACTAGTCAAGTGACAACAAAATAAAAGCCCACTTGAAGAATAAGCCCGCTTTACTAGTCAAGTGACAACAAAATAAAAGCCCACTTGAAGAATAAGCCCGCTTTACTAGTCAAGTGACGACAAAATAAAAGCCCGCTCGAAGAATAAGCCTGCTTTACTAGTCAAGTGACAACAAAATAAAAGCTCACTTGAAGAATAAGCCTGCTTTACTAGTCAAGTGACAACAAAATAAAAGCCCACTTGAAGAATAAGCCCGCTTTACTAGTCAAGTGACAACAAAATAAAAGCTCACTTGAAGAATAAGCCCGCTTTATTAGTCAAGTGACGACAAAATAAAAGCCCACTTGAAGAATAAGCCCGCTTTATTAGTCAAGTGACGACAAAATAAAAGCCCACTTGAAGAATAAGCCTGCTTTATTAGTCAAGTGACGACAAAATAAAAGCTCACTCGAAGAATAAGCTTGCTTTACTAGTCAAGTGACGACAAAATAAAAGCCCACTCGAAGAATAAGCCTGCTTTACTAGTCAAGTGACAACAAAATAAAAGCCCACTCGATAACTAAACCTATTCATACAAAAAATCCCCTCAGCCACTGAGAAAATTTGTCAGTGGCTGAGGGGATTTTAAGAGAGTAGTGTTACTCGTGATGAAGCAACTGCTTCAACTCTTCAGCGTCTTTTTTCATTTGTTCAGGTGAGTTGTCTTTGACAAATTCCAGTAAAGCAAAGTGTTCGGGTGACGTAGAAGGAGAGAGAATCTCAAAATAGGAAGCCCATTCTTTAGCCCCTTCTTCTAACGTATAACGCGTATGGTAATCTTGCCAATGAAAAACATGGACATTCGTCAACCAAGGTTTCAATAATGGAAGACTGGCTATACGTTGACCAAAGGATAAGCTTTCAGCTGGCTGCCAATACAACTTTACGTTTGGTTCATTGATGGCTTCCAACAGTTTAATGGCACTTTCGGGAGTATCGGTCAAGGTATTGCTGTGGTATTCAAAATTAAGTGTAATGCCAAGGTTTTGTGCCAAATGAGCATTCAGTTTAACATCACGAACGATCATATCGAATTTTGCTTCATCTGTTTCATCAGAACCAACATCGCCGGCCCAGATACGGATCATTTTAGTATTTAGTTCTTGAGCAGTTCTTAACACACCTTGAAAAGGTTCAGTAGATCCAGCTATGTAGTAAGAACCATAAGAAGACACGACTAATCCGGCTTCTTCAGTAAGACGAGCGGCTTTTTTTGCAGCCTTTAAATCTTCGTGAGGCACATGACCTTTGCCTCCCCATTCAATAGCCTCAAGCTCAGCTTCTTTTGCCAACTGAACGATCTCTTCTATAGAACGGTCACGAAATGTAACGGAACACAATCCTGTTTTCATTTAAATCCTCCTAAGCCATATGTTGGTATTTTTCTTTGGTAATTTGATAATCTAATGGCTCGTCGGCTAAGTAATGTTTCAACTCGCTTAGCATATAAGCTCCCATTCGCCCGACTTCCGTTCCTGCGCTCCCAGCAATGTGCGGAGTAAGAACCACATTTTTCATATCGTATAAAGGCGAGTCGATTACGGGCGGCTCAGGATAAGTGACATCTAAAACAGCTGTTAAATCGGTCCTTTCCTTCAAAACAGCGATCATTTGATCTTCGTTAACGATAGCACCCCGTGCGGTATTGATGAAAGTCGCATGTGGTTTCATGGATTTCAATAATTCTCCAGTGATCATTCCAGTAGTTTCAGGAAGCAAAGGAGAATGCAGGGAGACGATTTCAGACTCTTTAAACAAGTCTGTTAAAGTTACTTTAGTAACGTTCAGTTCGGCAGCTTCTTGATCAGATACAAAGGGATCATAAGCCAGTACATTTACATCAAAGGGTTTTAAATAGTCCAACACTTTTCTGCCAACTTGACTTAATGAGATCAACCCAATGTTCCGATTGTAACTGCCAAATACAAATGGAAAATCACCGAATTGATATGTTCGGTCTTGTCGAGCTTGTTCGCGCAATTCCCAACCATTTTTTAACGCAAATAAAATCTGACTCAGCGTAAATTCAGCTACCGGGATGGCATTGGCTGTATTGGCAGTAGTCACAATCAGTTCACGTTCCCAAACAGCATCGGTCAAAAGTGCTTTCATGGTTCCAGCTGCGTAAAAAATCGCTTTTAAATTAGGCGCTAATTCTAAAAAGTGGTCATCAAAAACAGGTGCCCCCCAGCCTGAAAAAATCACTTCTACTTCTTGCAGCAATTCTGGATGTTCAAAACACGTTTCACTGGTTAAAGGACCATGAAGCACTTTAACACGTTCTGCTATTTCAGTTTGGACTTCTTTTGGATAAACAGCATCAAATAAACCTTCTTTTAAGATATACAGAGCTTTTAGCATTTTTCTTCCTCCTCATTATACAGTAATTATTTAGTTGGAGCCAAATTGAAAAAAGTACTGAGGTGCTGCTTAAAGAAATTTGTGAAAGGGCCAATCAGAAAAGCTGATAGTACTGTTCCTTCTCGGATTCCAGTAACATTACCCAAGACAATTAAAGAAAGGATGACAGAAAAGACGATCAATCCATTGTCAAAAATCAGTTTTACATTTCCAAAAGATTTGTGAAATGCTATCGCTAAAGTGTTGACGATTCCTTCACTAGGATTGTAAATGGTCTGAGAAGAGAGTTGTAAAAATATCCCAAATGCTAAAACCACACAACCAATTAGAATAAAGAGGAGCTTGGCTGCATAAGGACTAGTTTGTAAAAAGCTGAAGACAGTCCCGTTTGAATCGATTGAGAGTCCTAATAGAGGACCGACAAGAAATTGCAAGTATTGTTTTTTCTGAAAGTCTTTTTTCAAGATCAGCAATTGTAGAAAGACGAAGAAAATATTCATCAGCATGGTAAATGTACCGAAACTGAAAGGAAAAATAGCGTTTAATACAAAAGGAAGACTGGTGACAGCGGTCGTTCCAAGGTTATTTTGTGTAATGATGCTGATACCTAGACCAATTATCCAGACGCTGATCAAAAATAACCCATAACGTTTGGCAGATTGCTTCAATAGATTCACCCTTTCTTTCTTTTGATGAAAAAAATCGGTATAGTATAATTAAAGCACAAAAAAATATAGGAGCAAGGCGACTAAGGCGTACAAAGTAAGCGTGTTACATTTTCAGGCTACTAAAGTTTTAAGTGATTTCCACTAAACCAATCAGCCTAAAGAACCACAATAAAAGTAGAGAAAGTATGGGATAAGAATGGAAAACAATCAATTAGCAGTCAATATGCTGGCTTATGAGGCAGCGGTAAATGAAACGACCAGCCAAGTACAATTTTTTAAAGAGATTAAAGCTGCTGGGATCACAAAAATCGAAGTGCGAAGAGAATATGTTCATGACGAGGAAGATTTGAACTCTATTCAGCTAGAAGCAGCCGAGTTGGGGATCGAACTTTTTTATGCCATTCCTGAAGTCTTGTTTGAAGACAAATTATTGCCGCTAAATCAATTAGAAGGGTACTTTAAAGAAGCTCAACTACTGGGAGCTAAACAAGTGAAATTTACTGCTGGATATGCTGCGGATGTTCCTCAAGAAGAAGCGGATGCCTTGCGTCGCTTATTGGATACTTACGGAATCGAGAATTTAACGCTGGAAAATGGTCAAGACCCAACATTTGCTAAAGCAGAGACTCTTTACAATTTCATCCAAGTGTTAAAAGGGAAAAGTTTGCCAGTGAGTGTCACATTTGATACAGGGAATTGCTTGTATGTGGATGAAGATCCATTAACAAGTTTTGCAGTATTGGAAGAGGAAATCAGCTATATTCATTTGAAAGATGTCTCTAAATTAACTCTTGCACCAACCTTGAATGGAGAAGGGGATGTACCGACGAAAGAAATTCTGTCACGAGTTCCGGTCACCGTGAATATCGCGATCGAATACCCGCTGGGGGAACATCCAACAGAAACATTGAGGGAAGAACTGGCTAAAATAAGCTAGCTATTAACGTTCTACATCAAAAATGTGGATGAAGAAATTTCTTGATGAGAGCCATAAAAAAAGAGGTTCTACAACATTTGACGTTGGTGAGTAGAAAATACACTTCTTTTTAACTCTAACTTTTAGGGGTCAGCACCAAGGCGTTCCCATGGTGTTCCATAAGCAACCCCATAGGCCGGAAGAAATTTCTTTACCAACGATAGAAGATGAAGAGCAAAAAAAGAAACACGAAAAGTTCAGTAAAAGGAACTTTTCGTGTTTTTTCTGTTATCAGATCACCGATTCTTGTGATGCAGGATATAGCTTTCTGTTAATTGTTTGTATTCAGTCATGATGGTCTGGATAATAGGATTTTTGGCAGGGTCGAGTACAATGTCATCAATCGAAGCAATCGGCAAGACATCATTGCCGGTTCCTGAGATAAAGGCACCTTCAATTACCGATAATTCGGCAGCAGGAATAGGTTGCTCCACGATCTCAATGCCTTGTTCCTGACAAATAGAGACTACTTTTGAACGAACGATACCCAACAGCACTGTTTTCGCCGGGGACGTATGCAATTTACCATCTTTAACGATAAATAAATTCGAGCGGCTGCCTTCCGTGACATTGTCGTGCTGGTCAACTAGCAATACTTCATAGGCACCCGTCTTTTCACGTTCCGCCAGCACCGTTTTTTGGTATTCTTCCCGCTGTATCTTGATATTAGGATCTTGTCTTTCCAATTTCAGCAAAGTTGTTTTCATCCCTGTGCGGTAGTACGATTCTGGAGGGTAAGGGCTCTTAGTAAAAAAAGACAGCAAGCCTACATCTTTATTTAAAATCAATTTGATGTTTTGATTGGAGACTTCATTTTTGGCTACTAATTGGTACAAACGCTCCGTCAATACGTCGTCTGACTCTGCCAAAGGAATTCCAACTGATAAAGCAGACCGTCTAAAGCGATGCAAATGGTCTTCCAGAAAAAGAAGTATCCCTTCTCGGACTCGAATGACTTCGTACACATTTTTCCCGCTTAATTGTTCAAATGGGCTGAGATCTTCTGTGGACTGCTCTTGATTATTAAGGTAATAAAGGGATTGTTCTATATATTCCATGTTTTTCATCCTTTCATACAATTGTGATGTGTATTCAGTGTAGCACTTTTTACAAGTTGAATGCATCTGAAAATAATGTTTCAACTCTAATTCTATCTGTTAGGAAATTTATATAAATTATGGTATTTTTTAGTGAGATACTGAAAGAGAGGAGTAATAGATATGTCTATATCAGAAAAAAAATGGCGCAAGATTTACATAGGATTAATGATTTTTATTTACGCCGTATATGTACCGGTATCCGTTTTTGAATGGTTGGCTTCAGATGGAGGTTTTCCGTTTACAGCTGTGCTGTTAGCCGTGGCCCTTCCTTTGATGCGCAAAAATCATTGGACGCAATTGAAAAAGGAACGTAAAAAATGATGAAAAAGAACCATTCTTTAAAGCCGTAACTTTTTATTCTCCATGAAAAAGATGTTAAACTGCTTACATACACAGCTTCATCAATCATCTTATAAAAAGAGGAGAGATAGTATGCGCGCAGTAACTTGGCAAGGAAATGAAAAAATGGAAGTTAAAACCGTTCCGGATCCAACGATTCAAGAGCCGACAGATATGGTGATTCGAATCACCGCTACAGCAATATGCGGATCTGATTTGCATTTGTACCATAACGGAAAGCCGGTAATGGAAGAAGATTATGTGGTCGGACATGAGCCGATGGGAATCGTAGAAGAAGTGGGTTCAGCCGTCAAAAAAGTTAAAAAAGGCGACCGAGTAGTGATTCCGTTTAACATTGGCTGTGGAGACTGTCAATTTTGTGCCCATCATATGGAAAGTCAATGTGACAATTCTAATCCGAATCCGATATTTGATCAAGGTGGATTGTTTGGATTTGGTAAAATGAACGGAAACTATCCTGGAGGGCAAGCGGAATACTTACGAGTACCTTTTGCTGATTTCACCTCCTTTGTCGTGCCTGAAAGCAATTTGCCGGATGAAAAAGTCTTGTTTTTATCTGATATTTTACCAACAGCTTATTGGAGTGTCGAGCACAGCGGCATGAAGCCAGGCGATACGGTTATTGTCCTAGGTTCGGGTCCAGTAGGATTGTTCGTGCAAAAATTTGCCAAAATGAAAGGCGCCAAACGTGTGATTGCCGTCGATAATGTAGACCATCGCTTACAACATGCTAAAAAAATGAATGGTGTAGAGATCGTTAATTTTTCTGATGTTTCTGAAGTTGGGGATCAATTGTACGAGATGACAAAAGGCGGAGCCGAAATCGTCATTGATTGTGTCGGAATGGACGGAGTGAAACCAGCGAAAGAAAAAGCCAAAGACTTTATAACATTGCAAAGCGGTTCTTATTCACCACTGCAAACAGCGAGTGAATGTGTTAAAAAATTCGGTACCCTTATGGTCACTGGAGTATATATGACACCAGCTGCAAGTTTCCCATTCCAGAATTTCTTTACTCGAAATGTGGACATTAAAATGGGGCAGGCTCCAGTTATTCACTTGATGCCTACGATATACGACATGATCGAAAGAGGAGATTTTGACCCGACCGATATCATTACGCATACGATGCCTTTGGAAAAAGCTGCTGAAGCGTATGATTTATTTGATAAAAAAGCTGACAACAACATTAAAGTAGTGTTGAAACCGGGGATGTCTTAAAAATAATGGACCTTTTGAAAAGTACAGGCTTTTCAAGAGGTTCTCTTTTTGTTTTGCGAGCAGAAAAGAAAGGAGCAACATATGATTCAAGAAATAGGCAGAATTATGTTGTACGTCGATAATCAAGAAGAAGCTAAGAATTTTTGGACACAACAAATCGGATTTTCTGTTGTAGACGACCAAACTGAAAATGGTATCAGATGGATAGAAATCGTTCCTTCAATGGATGCACAAACCAGTTTTATATTGCATGACAAAAAAAATATTTCAAAATTAGAGCCTGAACTGACGTTGACTACGCCATCTTTGATGTTTTACACTCCAAATGTAGAAGAACTATATGAGACATTCAAACAAAAAGGCATAACAGTAGGTGAGATGGTGACCACATCGTCTGGTAAAGGATTTAATTTCGCAGATAGCGAAAACAATTACTTTGTAGTGGTGAAAAAAAATTAAGCTTAGTAATTTAATAGTTTAAACTGAGGAGTTAGTCCAAAAGTCGAGTGGGTTGAGTCGATTTTTAGGCAGCTTCTTTTTTTATTGCCCACAAATAGTTGTTATTGGCTAGTAAAAGCCATTTGGACTTTTTTTTAGTTCGAAATGGCCGCTATTCGTTTATTAAGAGCTATTTGAACTTTTTCTCAGAGTGAGATGGCTGCTATTTGCCTATTAAGAGCCATTTGGACTTTTTCTCAGCGTGAGATGGCCGCAATTCGCTTAATAAGAGCCATTTGGACTTTTTCTCAGAGTGAGATGGCTGCTATTTGTTTATTAAGAGCCATTTGGACTTTTCCTCAGCGTGAGATGGCCGCAATTCGCTTAATAAGAGCCATTTGGACTTTTTCTCAGAGTGAGATGGCTGCTATTTACCTATTAAGAGCTATTTGAACTTTTTCTCAGAGTGAGATGGCCGCTATTTGCCTATTAAGAGCCATTTGGACTTTTTCTCAGAGTGAGATGGCTGCTATTTGCCTATTAAGAGCCATTCGGACTTTTCATCAGAGTGAGATGGCCGCTATTCACTTAGTAAGATCCGTCTCCATTTTTTTATTTCTTGCAATAGCCATCACAAGACAACAAAATAGGACTATCTCATTTTTATGATAGTCCTATTTCCCAATAGAAAAGCTATTAAATTCTAGCTACACCAGTCTCAACAGCTGCTTTTTTTACAGCTTCAGTTACGACACTAGCTACTCTTTTATCCAACGCATCTGGAATAATATAATCGGGTGACAATTCAGCTGGTTCAATCAACTCAGCAATGGCAACCGAAGCCGCTATTTTCATTTCCTCATTGATGTCACTGGCTCTCACAGCTAAAGCGCCTTTGAAGATACCAGGGAAAGCCAATACATTATTCACCTGGTTTGGGAAATCGCTGCGTCCCGTACCAATAACTGCCACACCAGCTTCTTTAGCTTTATCCGGCATGATTTCAGGAGTCGGATTGGCCATCGCGAACACAATCGCATCCCGGTTCATTTTTTTGACCATTTCAGTACTTAAAATGTTGGGAGCAGAGACGCCGATAAACACGTCAGCTCTTTTTAATGCTGTTGCGAGGTCTCCTTGAACATTATCCAAATTAGTGACGTCCATCATTTTTTGCTGCTCACTGTTCAAGTCAGAAGAAGCTGATGACAGGATGCCTTTTTTATCTGCTAGGATCAAATCCTTGACTCCAAAACTGAGCAAATGTTTAGCGACAGCGATACCAGCAGATCCAGCCCCATTGACTACGACCTTGATGTCTCCAAAGGACTTGTTGACTAATTTTAAAGCATTGATCAGTCCCGCTACTACCACGATTGCCGTACCATGCTGATCATCATGGAATACAGGGATATCCAATGATTCTTTCAAACGACGCTCGATCTCAAAACATTCTGGAGCAGCGATATCTTCTAAATTGATGCCCCCAAAACTGCCGGCTATTTGCTGAATAGTCTGAACAGCGGTGTCTACATCGGTTGCTTCTATACAAATCGGAAAAGCATCTACATCTGCAAACTCCTTAAATAAAACACATTTTCCCTCCATTACCGGCATAGAGGCACTTGGCCCAATGTTTCCTAGTCCCAGTACCGCTGTTCCATTGGTAATAACGCCGACTAAATTATTTCTTCGAGTCAGTTGGTAGGCTTTTTCAGGCTCTTTTTCAATCGCTAAGCAAGCTTCAGCTACTCCTGGGGTGTAGGCTAAAGCTAAATCTTCACGACTTGTGATTTTAGCCCGGCTGATCACTTCAATTTTACCGTTCCATTCGTAATGCTTTTCTAATGCTTCTTTTCTTACATCCATATCAAGGTCTCCTCAATTTTCAAATGGGAAATGAAAGTCGGTAAGTCCGGCATCGTCTCGAATCGCCAACAGTTCTTTTTGAACAGATTCATTTACCGGCAATCCTGTTTTTTCCCGTTCTTTCCAAATCAAATATTCTTTTTCTCCTGCTGTATAGATCCGTTCTGCTCCGGGTGCTTTTTCAGAGGTCCGTAATTCGCGCATAATGTCTCCAGCAGTTTTCTTAAAGCTGTCCAATCCCATAAATGCTTCAGTATCGATCGCAATAAAGAAATGTCCTAAATGGAATTTTGTTTTTTCTCCATTTTCCCCGATTCCTGACAACATACTCAAAAAGCTCCCTTGCTGCAAAGCAGCAGATAATACCTCTACAATAGTAGCATATCCGTAACCTTTATAGCCAGACAGTTCTTCTCCGATTCCGCCTAATGGAGCTAAGGCTGCTTCACCAGATTGGAGATCATTTAAAATTTGGTTGGAGTCGGTAAGGGCCGATCCATCGCGTCCAATGACGGTTCCCTCAGGAGTATCTTTGCCTTCACGTGCATACAATTCAATTTTTCCTCTTTGTATAATAGATGTTGCGCAGTCTAATGAGAAGTGGAAAGCTTCATCTGTTGGAAAACTAACCGTTAACGGGTTGGTTCCCAATTTATTTTCGACTCCAAAAGTAGGGGCGATAGAAGGACGAGCATTTGTTCCGGACATACCGATGCATCCGGCATCAGCCGCCATATCCGTATGATATCCAGCGATTCCGTAATGGGTAGAATTGCGAACCGCCACCATCCCCATGCCATATTTCTTCGCTTTTTCAATAGCCATTTTCATTGAACGATATCCAATTACTTGACCCATTCCGTCATGACCATCCACAACAGCAGTAGTAGGAGTTTCACGTAAAATTTCAAAGTTTGTGACTGGATTCTGTACACCATCTTTTATCCGGTCTATGTAAATCGGTTTAAAACGATTTACACCGTGACTTTCGATTCCTTTTTTGTCTGACTGCAATAAGACATCCGCACAAATTTTGGCATCTTCTTCTGGTACTCCATAAGCAACAAAGGCTTTTTCAACAAAATCTGTCAAAAAATCCCATTCTAAGTAGTTTGACATTGTAATTCCTCCTTTAAATTTTTGTTTATGTGAATTAGCGAGCAATAAAGAATAGTAGGAAACGCTTTCATAAATACGTCTATAGTTTACCACAACATAAAATTGTCCTCAATGATTTCTTAAAAAGAATTCATTTAAGCTATATTATGTATGAGAAAGTGTTATAAGAATAGAAATGAGCACAAAAGCGAATGATTTGAAATAACTAATATAAAAATGTTCGCTAAAATGCTTTACAATTCTAACAACGGGGATTATAATGGCACTATCACATTAATAAACGAACGATTAGATAATAGCATAAAATAAAAGTTCGTTAAAACAGGAGGATTAACGTGGAAGAGAACATACAGCATCAGGTAGTTGGCAGAAACGCGGGAAATTTAAAGGAACAGGACGACAGTTTAACTTTAAACTATGGCATTGAGGACAAACCAGATCTTGTGACCACAACTATTTTAGGTTTTCAAAATGTATTAACCGCTTTTGGAGGCTTGGTAGCTGTTCCCTTAGTCATTGCTGGGATTGCTGGATTTGGTGTAACGGATACAGCCTATATGATCAGTGCTGCATTATTGGTTTCAGGAATTGTTTCTATTATTCAATCAAAAGGTTTCGGCCCTAAACATTTTAGAGTTGGTGCTGGAGTCCCAACAATCATGGGCACAGATTTTGGCTTTGTCGGTCCTGCTAATGCGGTCATCAATACGATGGGCGGCGGAATTGCAGGGTATTTAGGCGGAACGATGATGGGAGCTTTACTGGAGATTGGTCTTAGTTATTTCGTCAAACCGTTAATGAAATTTTTTCCTCCTGTTGTAACGGGCTCAGTCATTGCTCTGATGGGAATGACTCTTATGCCAGTTGCCTTTGAATGGGTCGGCGGTGGTGTAGGCGCTGCGAGTTATGGAGATCCGTTTAACTTGATTATCGCTACTCTTGTATTTTTGATTATTCTGGCTATCAACCATTATGGCAGCAGCCGTATCGCACCAGCAGCTGTCTTGATCGGTATCGTAGTAGGGTACATCGTTTGTATCCCGCTTGGAATGGTAGATTTCTCTCAAGTAGCTCAAGCAAAATGGTTTGCTTTCCCTCAATTGTTCAAATTTGGAATTTCATTTGACATTCGTTTTGCGATTCCATTCTTAGCTGGGTATTTAGTAACGGTTATTGAAACAGTGGGAGTTATGCAAACGATCGGTGAAGTAACACAAACAAAATTATCTGACGAGGACATTGCAAATGGCGTTCGTGCAGATGGAGTGGGTTCCTTTATTGGACCAGCTCTAGGGTCTGGACCGGTTGCTACATTTAGTCAAAATGCTGGTTTGATTCCATTGACTAGAAACGCTTCACGTACTGTAGCGATTGCTGCTGGATTTATTTTGATCTCAATGAGCTTCTTCCCTAAATTTGCAACATTGGTGTCTATTATGCCGATGCCGGTGTTAGGTGGAGCCGGAATTCTAATGTTCGGTACAGTGGCTGGAGCAGGGATCAAATCACTTTCACGCGTCAAAATGAACAACCGCAACTTATTGATCGTTTCTTCTGCCATTGGAGTGGGTCTGGGTGTTGCTTTCAGACCGGAAGTTGTGGCAGGATTACCTGGCATTCTTGGTGGATTATTTTCTTCAGGCATTTCAGCTGGAACTATCGTTGCACTAGTATTGAATATCCTTTTAAAAGAAGATTAAGTTGATTTTCTATCTAACAAGCTACTCTGCTAAAGATGAGTGGCTTGTTTTTGTATAGCTTTACTTCCATTTTTTTCTATTTGCTGGTCACTTTTCGTCAAAAAGAATTGTTCACAACATGATAAGTGGATATCTGGTATAATTATTCTAAGAAAAAATAGAAAGGAAGCTTAGATGACAAAATTACTAGGTTTTATCGTTAGCGTTTTAATTTCGATAATGTTCGGGTTTTGGCTGGCAGCGACCAATATATTAGATGGAACTCAAGTCGGACAATTATTGTATGATGTCGTCGATATGATTCCTGTTCCAAATGAATTCAGTCCAGGAATGCAGGTAGGTTTGCCTGAAGAAGAAACTAACTCAAATTCAAAGACTGAACAACAACAAGAAACAGCAATTGAAAATAGTTCTGCTGAAATTGATTACAAAATCATTGAAAATCGGATTTTTGAGTTACTCAATGAATTGAGAACTGAAGTAGGCGTTCAACCGGTAACGAAAAACCAACCATTAAAGTTAGCTGCAGATCAACGTGCACTCGAAACGGAAGAATTGTTTGAACACACACGTCCGGATGGCAGCGATCCATTTACTGTTTTAGAAGAAACAGGTCACGAATACCGCTATCAACTGGCAGGAGAAAACTTAGCCATGGCTACTTATTATTTAGATGAACTCGGTATGGCTGATGTTATTTTTGACGGTTGGAAGAACAGTGAAGGGCATTACGAAAATATGGTCAAACCTGAATTTGAAGAAGTAGGCATAGGTATTCATTATGATGGGGAAGTCCTCTACGCTACTCAAATTTTTGGAACACCAAGATAAAAAGATGTGGCAATGAGAAAGATAATGACTCCAAAAATTAGAGTAAAATCTAATTTTTGGAGTCATTTTTTATGAGAAAGTATTAGGGTGACACTTTATTCCTCAAATGAGCCCAAAACTATTGTTCGCTTGATGCGTAAAGTGGCTTTACTCATCAAGTGAGCCTGAAAATATTGTTCACTTAATGAGAAAACACGTTTTATTCGTCAACTGAACTTATTTTAAATTTCCACTTGAATAATAAAATCCAATTCATTTAAAGATTCAAACCTTTTTTTGCGAATAGTATAGAGTAATGACTATTTTGTGAGAGGAGCTTTTTTATGATTATCAAGAAACGATCCAAGCCATTGACACTTAGAGTTTTAGAATCTTTGAATTGCCGAACCGACCTCAAAGTTTTAGAAAAAAAAGAGTATTCCAACCATACTAAGGGTTTCGAAGGTGAAACAGATTTTGACATCTATCCAGAAATCCTGCCAGCTGATAATCTCGTGATAAACGATTTATTGCTTAAGGAAAATGGACAAATGTTTCAAATTGATTGTCTTATTTTAAAGGAAAATACGATTTTTCTTTATGAAATAAAAAATTATTCTGGCAGTTATGATTACAAAAACGGGGCTCTTCATGGGCAGTCGGATTTCATCATCTCGGATCCTCTAACTCAAGTCCATCGTAGTCAGCCACTTCTTCATAATTTAGTCCGTAAACTTGGCTTTCAAATGGAAATAAAATCGAAAGTCGTCTTTATCAATCCAGACTTTTATTTATATGAACTTCCTAGGGATAAACCATTTATATTCGCAAACCAATTACCCCGCCACTTTGAGCAGATGGCAAAAATAACTTCAGTGACAAACGTGGCTCAGAGTCAGCTTGCTAATCAGTTGTGCGCATTGCATATAGATAACTATCGACCGCTTGATTTGCCACAATATGATTTTTCCGTGTTAAAGAAAGGAATTATCTGTCCGCGCTGTTTTTCATTTGATCATATAAACACGCGTCAAAATCGCATCTGTTCTGCTTGCGGGTATAAAGAAACGGCCTCAGATGCTATCATACGTTCGGCAGACGAATGTCATCTGCTTTATCCGGGATTGAACGTCACGAAACGACTCATTACTCTTTGGTGTGGAGAAGAATATGATGAACAGCGTGTTCAACGGGTATTGGCGAGACATTCTCATACACATGGCCACTACAAAAGTACTTTTTACGAACTCCATTCCCCTTTATTCATCAAGTGAGTCTAAAATAATCGCTCACTCGATGAGAAAACCCGCTTTATTCATCAAGTGAACTCAAAATAACCGCTCACTCGATGAGAAAACCCGCTTTACTCATCAAGTGAACTCAAAATAACCACTCACTCGATGAGAAACACAACCCACACACATCACTTTAGACACTACTTAACTCAGCCAATCAGCTGCAAAAAAAGGTGTCAGCGAAAAATAGCTGGCACCTTTTTTTATACTACAGAATCCAAAACGCCCTTTAGCAACTCTCTGAATTTATCCCGGTCTTCATTAGTAAAGGGTTTCGGTCCTTTAGTCCGTTTGCCGCTTTTTCGCACCATGGCGCTCAAGTAGCGAGATTGCAACAGCTGATCGATATTGTCAGCAGTATAACGGAAACCAGTGTGGTGTAAAACTAAACAGCCTTTTGCTAAACACAATGAAGCTAGACCATAGTCTTGAGTGATCAATAGATCCTCTTTTTTTACCAGCTGCATAATTCGGTAGTCAGCTGCTTCTGCTCCGGTATCGACATAAACTGTCTGAACTCCTGGTGGATACTCAGTGGTAGAATAATGTGCAATACTGGTTACTAAGGTGACTGGAAGACCGCGTTTTAATCCCTCTTCGATCACAATATTTTTCACTGGACTTGCATCCGCATCAATATAAACGTGCATCCTTAGCACACAACCTTTCTATGCCGATAAAACCAATAATTTCAGTATACAAGAAAGCATTCCATTTACCAATTCAAATATAAATAGAAGACCCACTAAATAAAATGTAGTAATCCAAAAATGTGACAAAGTATTCACATTATTTTCCTTAATATACGCTGTTTTTTTCCGATATGGGTTACAGCGATAAAAATAGGGAGGGCTTCATAAAAGAGGAGGGAAGAAAAGGTATCGGTGAGGCAAAGAAATGTACATAAGAAAAGTGAGGGAATAGAACTAATGGAAACTACAAACAATATAAATGAAACAAACTTAGATAATCTAAAAAAACGATCTCGGAGCTTAAAAGGTAAATTTAATGCGAAAACGATCAAAGGAAAATTGTTAATGAATTTTGGTGTCATCATTTTATTGGTCTTGATCAGCAGTGGATTCAACTTATTCAGTGTTACGAATCAAAATAACGCTGTGAAAAAAGTATTAGAAGAAGATATGGCATTATTGATTTTAGATGAAGGCATTGCAAATAATATGGCTGAACGCATGAATTTACTACAAGCCTATGTGATTTCAGATGACACACAGTATTTAGAGAAGTTCAATGACAGAATCGATGCGAGTATTGCTTTAGAGAATGAATTTTTAACTAAATCCAGTTCACCTGAAGCTGAAGAGTTAGTTGACCAAAAGACTAAATGGGGAGCATTTACAGATGAGGTCATTTCAGCAATGGAGAGAGAGGACACTGCCTATGCTGAAATGACGATGTTGACCGAAGTTATTCCTCGAGGAGATGCATTGATTCAGTCCTTTAACGAACTATCAGCTCATCGAGAAGAAGAAATTCAAGAAATAGCTCAAGAAGTTAATCAGTCCGGTGCTTGGATGGTAACTAACTTAGTGATTATTTCAGTACTTACAGTAATTATCGGAACTGCAATTGCTTTGATCGTTGCTAATAATATGACTAAACCAATCAAACAATTAAAAGAACGCATGCAAATTATGGCAGCCGGAGATTTAAGTTCTGAACCGCTTGTGGTTACTTCTCAAGATGAAATCGGAGAATTGATGACAGCAGCTAATGAAATGAGCAGCCAAACGGCAGAAGTGTTAAAAGAAGCCAGTGCGATTTCGGCTACTACTTCCAGCCATAGTGAAGAATTGACGCAAGCTACTTTGGAAGTGAAAAGCGGTGCTGAACAAATTGCAACAACAATGCAGGAAATGGCATCTGGATCAGAAACTCAAGCAGAGACAGCTTCTGAACTAGCCGTTATGATGGATTCATTTGTGAAGATTATTGAAGATGCTAACGAAACCAGCAGTGAAGCTAAGACAAAATCAGCTCATATCTTGGAAATGTCTGAAAACGGACAAGTTCTCATGAACACTTCAACAGAACAAATGACTAAAATTGACAATGTAGTCAGTCAAGCCGTTGAAAAAATGTTTGGATTGAACACTCAAACCAATGAAATTTCTAAATTGGTAGAAGTTATCAAAGATGTAGCAGATCAAACGAACTTGTTAGCGTTGAACGCAGCTATTGAAGCAGCGCGTGCAGGGGAACACGGTAAAGGTTTTGCTGTAGTAGCAGATGAAGTGCGTAAATTAGCGGAACAAACCTCTAACTCAGTGAAAGACATTACCAACTTTGTCCAAACGATTCAAAATGAATCTTTCGATGTAATGGACTCTTTAAGCAGCGGATACAGAGAAGTAACCGAGGGCTCAGCACAAATCAAACAAACAGGAATGACGTTGAGTTCAATCAATGCTGAAATCTCACATATTACAAGCGGCGTAAATAAAATTACGGCTAATTTACAAGATATTTTGGCTTACAGTAAAGAAATGGATGTTTCTATCGGAGATATTGCTTCTGTTTCCGAAGAATCTGCTGCAGGAGTCGAAGAAACGTCAGCAGCTTCACAAGAAATTTCTGGTTCAATGGATGAAGTATCTGCAAGTGCTGCCCAAGTTTCAGAATTAGCTGAAGAATTGAATAGTTTGGTACAGCACTTTACATTAACAGCAGAATAAAAAGATCTATTCGACTGTTGAATAGGTTAGACGCGACAGTTTATGGGTTTGATTTAAAAGGAGATTTTTACATGCACTGACTTTATAGTTGAAGGGGAATAAACGATGGCTGACAGATTTTTGGATACAGTAAAGCGAATGTGGGGAAAAATAAAGACCATTCAATGGAGAAAAGCGGCACATACAAAGGGAGAACGGAAAAAAAGTATTAAATATCCCGTTATCTTTTTGATTGTATTGTTGGTGATTGTACCAGTTATTGCAGCTTTGGCACTGTCTTTGAACAGTTCAAATAAATTACTGGCTGATCGCATTGAAGCCAGCGAAAAAGATATGACTTCTATTTTAGCGAATCAATTAGAAGCAACCGCTAAATCAATGGAAGTCAGTTTGGATTTATTGGCTAAAGAAGAAGTTTTTTGGCAAATAGCTGAGGACGAATCGGTACGTTCAGATATTTGGAATAATTTAAGCATGATCCAAACAACAAACAGCAACATTGGAAATGCATTATATGCTCCTGTAGAAAAAGAAATCATTGCCACTACAACGGGAGTATACGAAAATTACGATCCTACCACACGAGAATGGTATACCGGCGCATTAGACGCTAAAGGGAAAGTTTACTGGAGCGCACCGTATACCAATACGGCCACTGCAGAACAAATCGTTACAGGTTCTAAAGCCATTTATCAAGGCGGATCTTTAATGGGTGTATTGGCTTTTGATCTAGTATTGACTGAATTCAATGATGCAATCTCTAATTTGAATATTGGAAATACCGGTTACTTTTTTGTAGCAGACACTGCCGGGAAAGTGCTGATGTCTCAAAAAGCTTCGGAAGTAGATGCTTCCATTGTGAGCAGTCCTCTGTTTACTACTGCTTATGAAGAAAGAGGATTTGTCACTAACGAACGCAACGAGGACATTGACGCTTATTACCAAAAATTGCCTACCTTAGGCCTCACCGTTTATTCTATTGCGGAAGAAGAGGAAATGGCCCCTGAAACAAGTGCAAGTATAAAGTTGTTATGGATTTTGATCCTGATTGGAATAGTCATTGCTATCCTATTGGCTTTATTGGTCGCAAAATACTTGACACGTATCACATCCCTATTTGCTCAAGCCTTTGACAAATTAAAAAATGGGGATTTAGCTGCTCGCTTAACCGAAGATGATTTGGCATTTACATTTGAAAGCAAGCTGCTTAAATGGAAGAAAGAGATCAAAGCTACAAAAATAAGCGAAGACAGCAATGAATTTGGGCAAATTGCGTATCATTTTAACGAAATGGCTGCTCGATTCAATCAAACTGTTGGGCAAATTCAGCATGACAGCATTCTGTTGACGGATATGACGGAAACGATGCAAGAGATCTCTAAACAAACGTCCTCAGCTACAGAAGAAGTCTCAGAGACAATCACGGGCATTGCTGAAGCAACTGGATTACAAACACAAGATACAGCTACTACGGCCGATAAAATGGATGAATTAGTGAATGTATTCAATCAAATTGAAGTCAGCTTAGGAAAAATGCAACTTCATATCAATGATACTTCTGATGCTAATATGAACAGCAGTGAAAAGCTGTTCTATGTGTATGAAAATTGGCAAGGAACTATTGCGATGATGATGAACTTAAAAGAAAACATTGATAGTGTCAATGTTGAAATCCAAAATGTGGATAAAATTGTTCAGGCCATTCGCGACATCTCTAAACAAACGAATTTGTTAGCTTTAAATGCAGCTATAGAAGCGGCTCGAGCAGGAGAAGCTGGAAAAGGATTTGCGGTCGTTGCGGATGAGGTTCGGAAGTTAGCTGAAAAAAGTTCTTCTTCTACTAAAGAAATCAGTCAAATTATTGGAACTATCCAGCGTAAATCTAAAAACATGGTGGACAAAGTACAAGAAACCAATGAGGGAAGCGAAAAGCAAACGGCCTTTATCGATCAAGCTATTGACGCAGCCAATACGGTTACGGATGAAATGGATCTATTGCTGCAAGATATCAACAGTGTGTCGGAATTAAATGAATCCATTATAGCTAAAAAAGATGAAGTAGTGCTTTCTATTGAGAATATTGCAGCTTCAGCTGAAGAAAATTCTGCTGGAACCGAAGAAGTTTCCGCAAATGCTGAAGAAATATTAGCTACAATGGAAGAATTTAGTGCCCACATTACAGATTTGGAAAAGGTAGCCGGAGAATTAAACGAAGTAGCCAACCAGTTCAAATTGCAAGATGACGATCAAGATACAGCAAGTAAAGACAGTGAAACTCTGGGAGAATCAACGGAACTTTCATTAGAAGGAATATAAAGAATGAGCCAGCCAGCCGACCTTTCGCAGTCAAGAAGTGAAAGGTCGGTTGACATAGCCGTTTAAGAGAGCAGGTGAAGCTATGGAAAAGCACATTATTTTCATGTGCAATCATCAAAAAATTGCTATAAATATTGATGCTACTGAACGAATTTTGTTGTTGGAAGATATAACATTGATTCCAGATACATCAAGCTACATTAAAGGAGTCATTGATTATAATGAAGAAGTTCTTCCTATTGTAGACATGAACGAACGATTATTTAATGAAACATACCAACGAACAGAACAAACCAAAGTGATTGTAGCTTTTTGGAAAAAACAAAAAATCGGTTTGATCGTAGATGATGTGATTTCTGTTCGAGATTTCAACGATCAGCAACTCCAGTCTTCGAATGAAACTAAAACAGATGGACAGAAAAAGAAAAGCATCCACGCCATTATTAGAACAGAAGACACGATCATTACAGTCATAGAAGTGAACAACTTATTTTCAAATGAGGGAGAAGATGAATTGTTATCGATTATAGAAACATTTGCGAAAGAGAAAGCAGAATGAATCTAATGATGGAAAACGAGTCCTCTTCTGCATGTAAAGAAGTGGTGAACAATGAATGTCAGAAGAAATAAAAGTAAGAATATCAGACTATAAATTGGCAACTTATCCAGATACGTTGATCACTATTGCATTGGGTTCATGTGTAGGAATTGCGATTTATGATCCCATTACTAAAGTCGGCGGTTTGAGTCACGTCATGCTGCCGGATAGTACCATGTTTAAACCACCCTATAAAGTAGAAAAATTTGCTGATTTGGCTCTTCCGCAAATGGTGGAAGAAATCAGAAAGCAAACAAAGAACCATCAGCTGGTAGCAAAAATAGCAGGTGGAGCCAACATGTTTCAGTTTACCAGCCAAGGAGAAGGCGAATCGATCGGTGAGAGAAATATCAAGGCTGTCATAGCCAGTCTTAACGAGATGAAAATTCCATTACTGGGACAAAATACAGGCGGTAATATAGGAAGAACGATGATAGTGGATCTAGGTAAGTTCGAAGTGAAGGTACGAAATGCGAATCGCGATATTAGTATTTTATGAAAGGTAAAGGAATGAAGAAATGAGTATTAAAGTGTTTATAGTCGATGATTCGCCATTTATGCGAAAAATATTTTCGGATATTCTCTCTGATACTGCGGGATTAGAAGTCATTGGTACTTCTAGAAGTGGAAGAGATACTATCCGCAGATTAGATACCCTTAAGCCGGACATCATTTTAATGGATGTGAACATGCCGGGACTTAGTGGGTTTGAAGCTTTAAAACTCATCAAGGAAAAGACATCGATTCGAATCATCATGATGAGCTCTCAAGGTGGAGAAGACGTTACTATAAAAGCCTTGGAAAGTGGTGCGGAAGATTTTATCGGTAAACCGCAAGATTTAAAGAACACTTCCACTGAATTTAAAAAAGAATTGGAGTACCGTATTAAATCATTGTTTAAAAATGAATGGGTGCGAAAAGAGAAACCGCTGAAAAAAAATCCGCCAGTAAGGAAAAGAATTTCAGAAAAAACGGTTTTTTCAAATCAAGACCTCCCCAAAAAAGTAGAAGCTATTACAATCGGTGCTTCAACAGGAGGCCCAAGAGCATTGATGCAGCTGATCCCGCTTTTTCCGGCGGATCTATCAATACCTGTTCTTGTGGTGCAGCATATGCCGGCAGGTTTCACGGCGTCATTCGCTAATCGCCTCAATGCTGAATCAAATGTGACCGTTGTAGAAGCTGTAGATGGTTTACCTGTGGAACAAGGGGCCGTATACATTGCTCCTGGGAATTACCATATGATAGTTGAAAATAAAACGATCCGTTTATTGTCTACACCTAAAATGCATGGCGTTCGTCCGGCGGTGGATATTTTATTTGAATCCGTAGCGAAAGAATATGGCTCTAAAGTACTAGGCGTAATCCTGACAGGAATGGGATACGATGGAACTCAAGGGCTGTATGACATCAAAGCTGCAGGCGGCTATTCCCTTGCACAAGATGAAGAAACTTCTGTTGTTTACGGGATGCCCAAGAATGCTGTCGAAAATGGTGTAGTGGATCAATGTATTGGATTAAAAAAGATCTCTGAGATTCTAAATCAAATGATAAAGGTGAGCTAATGGAACTAAACTATGAATTCTTTTATCAATGGACAACTAAAAATCTGAAATTGAATTTAGATGGATACAAAGAAACACAATTGCAGCGACGGATCGCTACCAGTATGAAAAATGCCGGGGCTGAGACATTGGAAGAATATGCAGATGTCATCAACAAAAATCCTGAAGCAAAACAAAAATTTTTAGACTATATCACGATCAACGTAACAGACTTTTTTCGCAACAAAGATATTTTTGAGGAGTTTGAAGAGCAGCTGATCAATGAATTGCTTCCAAAATTTCCTTCGTTGAAAATATGGAGTGCAGCTTGTTCAACAGGTGCTGAAGCGTATTCTATCGCAATGATTTTAGCGAAACATCACGTTAAATTACAGAATAAAATTTTGGCTACAGATATTGATGAAACCATTTTACAAAAAGCACGTGTTGGAGTTTACAACGAGTATGAATTGAAAAATCTGGAATACAATTTGCGTGACAAATACTTTCAGGAAAAAGCGGGAAAGTATGCCGTTAACAGTTCGATCAAACATACCGTTGAATTCAAGCGACATGACTTGATATCGGATGATTATCCTAAAAACTATCATGTCATCGTATGCCGAAATGTTATGATCTACTTCAAAAATGAAGTGAAAAACGATATTTACCGTAAAATAAGCGAGTCATTGGTACCTGGAGGACTCTACTTTGCAGGAGCTACCGAAACCATCTACAATCCATCACAATATAACCTGACAAAAGTAACATCATTTATCTATCAAAAAAACCAGGATGCGTAGAGGCCTTGGGAGCAATGAAGCAAAAATAGGAAATTTTGATTGGGGTATTTTTTACCCCAAACAAAATTTATCTTTTTTGCAAAATTGCTAGGCCTCGCAGCTCAACTAAACCAGGATGCGTAGGTCGCTTGATAGACACGACAAGAAAATAGGAAATTCAAATGAGGATGCTCTTTATCCTCAATTGAATTTATCTTTTTCTCGAGTGTCTAGCGACCGCAGCTCAACTAAACCAGGATGCGTAGGTTGCTTGATAGACACGACAAGAAAATAGGAAATTCAAATGAGGATGCTCTTTATCCTCAATTGAATTTATCTTTTTCTCGAGTGTCTAGCGACCGCAGCTCAACTAAACCAGGATGCGTAGGTCGCTTGATAGACACGACAAGAAAATAGGAAATTCAAATGAGGATGCTCTTTATCCTCAATTGAATTTATCTTTTTCTCGAGTGTCTAGCGACCACAGCTCAACTAGAACTAGGATGCGTAGGTCGCTTGCTCAAGCTCGAAAGACACATCTAGTAACAGAACAAATATATTATACGAGGAGGGGATTCAATGGATGACAATAGTAAATACCTTGAATTGTTTTTCGAAGAATCGGATGCACATATCCAAAGTTTGAATGATTGTGTGTTGGAATTAGAAAATGATCCAGATAATCAAGATATTATGAATGAGATGTTCCGTTCCGCTCATACATTAAAAGGAATGGCTGGCACAATGGGATATGACTCATTAGCTAAACTGACACATAAAATGGAAAACGTATTTGATTTATTAAAGAAAGAAACGATCAAAGCAGATTCTCAATCCATTGGACTTATTTTTGACTGTTTGGATTCTATATCCGCCATTGTGGAAGATTTACGAGAAGGCGGCGAAGGAGATTTAGACGTAGCTGAACTAGTGGGACGTCTGAACGCAGTTTCTGAAGGAGGATCAGTTGCTTCAACTATTGACCAACCAGCTGCAGAAAAAGATGATAACTTCAATTCTCAACTGCATTTTATCGATGAATCCGATGTCTCAGTCATTGAAAGTGCGGCTGCAGATGGCTACCAAGCCTTTGTAGTAACGGTTAAAATCGAAGAAACCAGTGGGATGAAAAATGCCCGCGTATTTCTCGTGATGAGCAAAATAGACCAACAAGGGGAAGTACTCTATTCTGAACCAGATCCAGAAACACTAGAAAAAGAAGATTTTGGTTCTATTTTCAAAGTAGTGCTGTTGACACAAGCAAATGCTGAAACAGTCAAAGAAGCTGCGCTGAACAACAGTGAAATTGAAGATGTCTTAGTCAAACACTTTGAAAAAAGTGATATCATTTCAAATGAAATTCAAGTTCAAGAAGAACGAGTTGAAGTTGAAACAGTAGAAGAAGTGAAGGAAACTAAAAAAGAAACCAAGAAAAAAAGTACAGCAAAAGCTGTTCATGCCAATCATACCGTTCGTGTAGACATCACTAAACTGGACGATTTTTTGAATGCCGTGTCAGAATTGTTGATTTACCGAACTCGTTTGGAGAGCATCAGTCAAGATAACCACATCAAAGAAATGGATGAACCGTTAGAGCAATTTGCTCGAATCACGACTGAATTGCAGGATCTAGTATTAAAAATCCGTCTGCAGCCCGTCAGCACGGTGATGACGAATTTCCCTAGGATGATTCGTGATTTAGGAAATGATTTAGGCAAAAAATTCAATTTAGTGATTGATGGCGGAGAAACGGAGCTGGATCGGACAGTTGTTTCCGAGTTAGGCGAACCGTTGATCCATTTGATCCGAAACGCTGCCGACCATGGAGTAGAAATGCCGGACAGACGTCAAGAACTTGGAAAAGATTCTGCTGGATTGATCCAAATTGCGGCTTATCAAGAAGGAAATCGTGTCGTATTGACGGTGCGAGATGACGGAAAAGGACTAGATCCTCAAGCTATCAAAGAAAGTGCTGAACGTAAAGGCATATCTACTGCAGGACTTACCGATTCCGAGATCCAACATTTGATTTTCCATCCAGGTTTTTCAACGGCTAAAACAGTTACCGGAATTTCTGGTAGAGGAGTCGGAATGGATGTAGTGCAACAAAAAATCCATTCTTTAGGCGGAAACATAGAAATCATTAGTGCGATCAATCAAGGAACGACATTTAAAATCAATTTGCCATTGACCTTATCAATCATCGATTCATTATTGATTAAAGTTGGAGAAAGTACATTTGCGATTCCTCAAGGGATTATTGAAAAAGTAGTGAGTCCAGATCCAGGCGAGATCATCCAAACGTATCAACAAGAAGTTTATACTAAAGGAGGAGCCACTCCAGTCATCCGTTTAACGAATGTATTGAATGTTCAAGAAGTTGACACACCGGAACCCTATTTGATTATAGTCAAATTAGGAGAGAATCGTTTTGCTTTGATGATCGATGATGTTATCAAGCAACAAGAAATCGTGATCAAAGATCTAGGGAAAGAATTGGCCAACGTGACTAGCTATTCAGGAGCTACTATTCTAGGAAATGGCGAAATCGTGTTGATTCTAGATGTAACAGCCATCACCAATGAAAGTCAAGGTGTTCAAAATGCCATCCGAGTTTAATAGTGTACAGCTAGATGCGTTAAAAGAAGTGATCAACATTGGGGGCGGGAATGCGGCCACAAGTTTGTCTCAGCTGATCAATAAGCCGGTTCAAATGACAGTGCCGGTAATTGAAGTATTGGCTTACGATGATTTGTATCAACAAGTCATGTCAGAAGAAACGATCGTTGATGCAGTGATGACGAGAATGATCGGACAAGCGGAAGGCGTCTTCTTGCTGGTGGGGCTGGAAGAGGATATGAATCACGTAGCTTCTATCATGTTGCCAGATGATGCAGCAGCTAGTCCTGAGATGATCAACTCGGCCTTAAAAGAGCTGGCTAACATTTTAGTCAATTCATTTTTAAATTCTGTAACAAAACTGTTGGATATTAACTTATTGACATCCATTCCTTTATTGACACAAGACATGTTTGGCGCCATAGTAAGTAGTGTCTATATGGAAAGCGGACAATACGATGACACGATATTAATTTTAAAAAATGAATTTTATTATATGGGCGAACGAATGGAAGCAGCTTTGTATTTCGTTCCAAAACCCGGTGTATTAGAGAAATTATTTAGTTTATTAGGAGTTTGAAAGGGGAAATAAAAAATGACAAAACGAGTACTGATTGTAGACGACGCGGCATTTATGCGCATGAAATTGAAAGATATCTTGGAGAAAAATGGTTACACTGTGGTAGCGGAGGCTGAAAACGGTGCCGATGCAATCGAAAAATACAAAGCTGAAAATCCGGATATCGTTACAATGGACATCACTATGCCGGAAATGGACGGAGTAGACGCATTAAAAGGCATCAAAGCCTTTGACGCCAATGCTAAAGTTGTGATGTGCAGTGCGATGGGGCAGCAATCAATGGTTATGGACGCTATCCGTGCCGGAGCCTTGGACTTTATTGTTAAACCATTTGATACAGGACGTGTGATCCAAGCGTTAGACAAAGTCACTCAATAATTGGAGTTGAACAAGAATGCAAATTGTGATGTTTACGATAAAAGAGAACTACTATGCCATTGAATCCAAAAATGTGGAAGAAATTACGCAACAATTAACTTGGACTCCTGTACCTACTGCACCAGAATGGGTACAAGGACTAATCAATCTGCGAGGCGAAGTCCTAACTTTGATCAATTTTCAACAATTGCTGTATCCCGATCTCACAGGAGAAGATTTGTGCTACAATAGGACCATCATTTTATCGACTGAAAAAGGGAAAATCGCTTTAATGGTTGATAGTGTGGAAGAAGTAACCAATATAGATACCGCTGATATTGAACTTGCAGACAACAGCTCTCAAGGAAAAGTTTCTGGAGTGGTTTCTATTAAAGATAAGATCGTTAGTGTTCTTAACTTGGATGCTTTATTACCTAAAAGTGAGGGAGAATAGTGAAACAAGTCTTATCACAGCAAGAAATTGACTCCTTATTGGAAGCCGTGCAAAGTGGGGAAATCGATTCAGAAGAACTTGAAGAAGCTGAGAAACCAAAAATAAAAGCCTATGATTTCAAGCGACCAGTTCGCCTTTCGAAAGAATACATAAGCACTCTGACCATGATTTTTGAGGAATTTGCTAAGATCGTGGGAAATCAATTGACTACTCAAGTACGCAGTAATGTTTCTCTTCAATTGGCTTCTATCGAACAAGTCAGTTTTGAAGAGTTTATCCATTCTGTGCCTCGTTTTACTTGGATGAACGTGTTCCACTCGAATCCTTTAGAAGGGGTACAAGTGGTAGAACTGAATCCGCAAGTAACGTTGCAGATGATCGAATTGTTGTGCGGCAGTTCAGAAATTATTGAAAGCAAAGACTTCTTAGAAAAAGAAAGCTTTACAGAAATCGAATTAGCTATTTTAGAAGAAGTTTCTCTAAGTTTTAAAAAAGCGTTTAAAACGTCATGGGCAGGTATCATAGAATTGGATACTGAACTAGAAGCGATGGAAACAAATCCGCAATTGCTGCAAAGTATGTCGCCAAATGAACCAGTTGTATTGACCACGTTTACAGTAACCCTGTTGGGAAATCAGTCATTTATGAACTTGTGCATACCGTATGTTTTCTTTGAAAAAATCTTGGACAAATTAAGTTTCCGAAATTGGTTCCATACTGAAAAAGGAAATAGCGATCTGGACAATGAAAAGTTGGAAAACAACTTACAAGCGGTCCAAGTCAATACGGAAGTAATGCTTGGAAAAACACAAATGACGTTAGACAACTTTTTGCAATTGGAAGTGGGAGACATTATTCAATTAGATGGAAAAACTTCTCAACCGCTGGTAATGTCTGTTGAGAATTTACCTTCTTATCTGGTGAAACCTGGATTGCATGGCAAAAACTTGGCAGTTGAAGTACTAGAAAATATTGGAGGAGAAACAAGCTAATGAGTGAAGCATTATCCCAAGAAGAAATCGATATGTTGCTAAATGGAAACAGCTCAGCTTCAGCAGAGGAGCCAGTTGAATCGTTGACTAAAGATCAACTGGACATCATTGGTGAAGTCGGAAATATCTCTATGTCGCAAGCGGCAACTACCTTATCGACAAATTTAAATCATCAAGTTAAGATCACGACGCCACGTGTTTCGACAACGACTTTTAAACAGATCATTGAGGAGTCTGCTACTCCAAAAGTAGCAACTACGGTTGAGTTTAAAGAAGGCTTAGTAGGAACGAATTTATTGATGATCGATGTGAACGATTCTGCTGTGATCGCCGACTTGATGATGGGCGGAAGCGGAGATGTTCAATCGGAAGAATTAACCGAGTTGGAATTGAGCGCCGTTAAAGAAGCCATGAATCAAATGATCGGATCAGCTTCTACAGCCATGGCAACTATGTTAGGACGGGCCATCGATATTTTACCGCCAAATGTCATCGTCCTGAATGAAGACAATTTGGATGCTCATGAAGAATTGATCAATAATACAGGAGTAGTATGTAAAATTGCGTTTGATTTAGACGTAGAAGGTATCTTACATAGTGAGATCATGCAAGTCTTTACTTTGGATACAGTGAAGTTGATTGAAAGTCTCGTGATGAATGATACAGCTGAAGTGCTTCAAGATCGGCCTCAGCCTCAAGCGGCAAAAGTGGAACAAGCTCCAGTTGTGGAATCACAACCTGCACAACCAACTGAAAAAGTATCTGTATCTAAACCCCAATTTCCTGAATTAAGCGCCAAAGATTCAGAAAAAGCGACGAACAACTTGGACTTGATCATGGATGTTCCCCTTGATTTCAGCGTCGTACTAGGCGAAAGCCGCAAAACGATCAAAGACATCTTGTCACTAGGAACAGGTTCAGTGGTCGAATTAAACAAAATGACTGACGAGCCATTGGAAATTTATGTCAATGGCAAATTGATCGCTGAAGGCGAAGTAGTCGTCATCAACGAAAGCTTCGGAATTCGAATTACGAATATCTTGAGTAAAGAACAACGTGTGAAGCACTTAAACTAGCGAGCGACTAACCAAAGCTCGCTACAGAACTTTCTAACAATATTAGATGATGAAGAACCCTAAAAATAAGTCTTGATGAGAAGTAGCGATACTTTTTATCAAGGCTTATTTTATTTGATGATCCATTTTGTCAGCAGAACTAACAAAAACAACTTTTAACTGACTTGTGAAGTGCGAAATTGAAGCGACAAGTCAGGTTAAACATCTATACCTGACTTGTAGGGAGAAAAATTACCCTCACAAGTCAGGAAACTAACTTTTATCTTACTTGTGAGGTCTAAAATAGGAGTGATAAGTCAGATAAAGAATTACTATTGATGTGAAGTACTTTGAGGAACGCTGATAGATTGAATAGAAAGAGACTAAATTACCATTCTAGCTTTTTGCAATTAGTACAATGAGTAGTCGTAAAGTAAAGGAAACTCAACCCTTGAAACTCACCTTGTTGATTGTCTTTTACCTCGTTTGTCAATGTGTCACAAAAGATTTCATTTATAAATTTCAGTAAATGGGTTAATATTTAAAGGAACTGTCCGATATAACTTTTGAAAGTCATAAAAGACACGAATCAACTGGATAATAACCTAACGGATAAATAGAAAGGAGCTGGAGACATGAAAATCAATAATGGTTACAACCAATATGTGAATAATAATCTCCGCTACAATAAAGAAAACACTCAAAATAAAAAAATTCAAGATCAATCGCAAACGGTAAATGAAGATGCTGTAAAAGTAGACATCTCTGATGCTGCTAAACAAGTTGCAGAAGCAAACAACAATGTTGTGTTTAGTGAAAAAGTTCAAGCGATCAAACAAGCTGTTTTAAATGGTACCTATGAAGTATCACCAGAAAAGATCGCGGATAACATGACTGCTGAGATAGGTCAACAACGAAAAGGTATTGAAGAATGAGCCAACAAAAGAGTATTTTCAACTTGCTGACAGAATTTGTAGATTTGTTGAAAAGTGAAAAAGAGGCTTTGATTCATAACGATGCTGAAAAAGTAGTCGAAATCGTCACTCAAAAGCAAACGTTTCTAGAAATCTTAGAAACGTTGACGCCAGCTTCATTCGACGACGCGTCACTAAAAGCGCCTTTAGCTGAAATTAAACAATTGCAAGAAACCAACTTGATGCTGACAAAAACAGCCTTACAATTCCAAGAAACGGTATTGAAAGCCATCACGAAAACAGTGAAAAATTCAGGCAATACGTATTCAAAAAAAGGCTATTACAAAGGCAATGAACAAGCAACTTTAATCAATCAATCCCTATAGAAAAACAAGAGGTGGAAAAATGTCCGGATTATTTGGATCATTAAATTCAGCAACATCAGGTATGACTGCTGCTCAAACTGTGCTGCAAACAATCAGCCATAATGTCGCAAATGCGGGTACAGACGGCTATTCCAAGCAAAAAGTCACTATGGAAACCAACAACCCCTTCAACAAATCGGGTGTGGGTCAACTAGGTACTGGTGTGCGTATTTCAGGAATTATTCGCGTAGTGGATGACGCTGTCGTTGAACAATTGAGAAATGAAAACAGCAGTCTTGAAATGTTTGATACGAAATCAGAAGCTTTAGCTCAACTAGAAGCAATCTTTAATGAGCCTTCGACAACTGGCTTGAGCAACAACTTAAGTGAAGTATTTGCTTCTTGGACTTATCTGGGATCAAATCCAGAAGTGGCAACAGCTAAAACAATGGTGGTTCAAAATTCAGAAACTATGACAGATACTTTGAACCATATGTCGACTCAATTGGAAAGTCTGCAAACAGGTACCATAAAAAATATTGAACAAGATGTAAAAGACTTCAACAGCAAATTAGAGCAATTGAATTCTTTGAATAAACAAATCTCTTATTCTATGTCAAGCGGACAAGCACCTAACGACTTGTTGGATAAACAAGATGCATTGCTAGGTGAGTTAAGCGGCTTAGCAGGTGTGGATGTTCAGTTCGATGAAATGCGCCAAGCTACAGTAAGCATCGGCGATGAAGTTTTATTATCGCCAACAAATATGCAAAAATTAGCAGTTGCTGAAGAACCGAACCCAGAAGGAAAGATTGTTCTGGCTGGAGATAATCCGAAAGAAGTTGTGTTGACTAGTGGATCAGCTAAAGGTTCTCAAGAGGCGTTAGCGGAAGTGAATCACCAAGTAGAAAACTTGAATGATTTTGCTTATACATTTGCTAGTGCTGTGAACGCAATACATAGTGGCGGAGAAGAAAATGGAGAAATGTTCTTTTATTTAGGAACGGATACGGATACCAATTATGCTAAGAATATTTCTGTAAGTGCAGATCTGGTGGAAAACCCTGAAAACATAAATTCTGGTAAATCATTAGACGAAACAGTAGTTGCAGGTGACGGTACTAGGGCACAAGCGATTGCAGACTTGCAAAACACGAAATTGGTTTATTCTTCAGATACTACTTTTACGTATGATGAAGAAACTATGGCGATTATAGATGAAGAAAACGGTACTTCAGTTGTTAATGGGTACAACGATATTGTGACAGAAGTAGGGATTTCTAAACAACAATCAGATAACATGGCAGCCAGCCAAAAAGATTTAGTGCAATTACTTGATCAACGCCGTCAATCGATTTCAGGTGTTTCCATCAATGAAGAAGTTGTCAGCATGATCCAGCACCAAAGTGCTTTTCAAGCCAATTCCAGAATGATTTCAGTCATTTCTGAAATGCTGGATACTTTGATCAATAGAACGGGGGTATAATGAATAATGCGTATAACAGATTCTTACATGTCTTCTAGTTTTCTTAGCAGCTTACAAGATAATTTAGCTCGTGTGTCTAAAACACAACAACAATTGTCTTCCTTGAAAGAAGTTAGCAAATCTTCAGATGACCCCATGTTGGTTTCACAAATCATGGATTTGAACAACAGTATCATTCAAAATGAAGAATATATGGTTACTATTGAAGATTCAATTGATTTTTCAAATATGCAAGATTCAGCTTATAGTTCAGTCACCGAATCTTTATCTAGAATCCGTACGCTGATTCAACAAGCTGGTACAGATACGATGAATAGTGGAGACCGCCAAATCGTAAAAGCAGAAGTTGAAGCTGAAATTCAAACCATGACAGATGCATTGAACACAAATTTTGGTGGGAAATATATCTTTTCGGGCATGAATACTACAGAAAAACCTTTTAGTATTGCAAAAGATGCAGATGGAAATATGACCGGTATTGATTATGCAGGAACGTCTGATAATCTACCTCGAAGAATTGCTCAAGGAGTTCAAATTGAACTCAAAACAGACGGTTCGGCTCTGATGAATGAACAAGTTACTGCGGAAGGCTCGGATAACTTGGGTATTTTCTTAGCGGATGTATTAACAGCTTTAAATACAGATGATGTAGAGGCTTTATCAGGAAACTTACTTGAAAGAGCAGACAATAATATTGATAATATTGTGACACAACGTGCAGAAAACGGAGCTATTTTTAACCGATTGGAAGCCTCTAAAGAACGCAATATATCAGAGAACCTAAACTTAGAAACCATGCTTTCAGGCAAACAAGACATTGATTTAGCTGAGAAATTCATGGAGTACACCATGGAACAAACAGCTTATCAAGCATCATTAGCAATGGGAACAAAAATTTTATCTACAAGCATTTTAGACTATCTGTAAAAAGATAGTCTTTTTGTTATTTAGACTATAAAAAGAGACCCCGAAAAGCTTAGATTGAATTCTAAGCATTTCGGGGTCTTTACTATCCAATTATTCTGAGTATTGTCCTTTAATATAAGTCGCTGCATGTTCAAGATCGGGGTGAATGTGATGATCATTAATGCCTAAATTGGCTAATTCAATTTTTATAAATTTCTTTAAGGCAGAAGGAATGATGTATCGGATAACTTTATTGCCTTGTTTGACTCTATACTGTTCAATGGAGGATTTGATTCCGTTGGTTGGTGAATCTAAGAAATCATCCTTCATATCATATAAACTAGTAATAATGAAAGAGCCGTTTTGGTTATTGATTCTTGGATTGTCTATATGTGTACTGACAAAAAAGGCTTGGGTTAGATGATGAGGATCGATAATGGGTTCAAAATCTCCCACAGTTGACCGGATTTCATGCAATAAATATTTTACAGGACCCGTTTGATTGAATTCAGAAATAACTTCTTTCGAGTTGTCATTAGAAACGTTAAATTTCTTGCTGAATTCTTCAGAAACTTTAAAGAGTTCTTGCTTTTTAGTAGCATCTATTGCAGCCAATGCGCTAAGAATTTCAACGGTATCGCTATGGTTCGTTTTAATTTTATTGTCTTGTACATCGAACATAATAAATTCACCGTCTCGATTAGGACTTCCTGAAATAGCAAAATATAAACCGATTAATGGGTTCGAAGTGATATCTATTAATCTAGTAGGCATTCCGTAATGTTGCATTTTCCGTAGACCGTCCACATGACGATGGATGTTTAAGAAATCTTGATTGGAAGTGGATATTAATTGATTGTTCATCTGACTCTCGTGGTTGATTAAACCGTTTCTGTATATACTCGGAAGTAAGGAATAGTTAATGCTACTTTGTCCTCGATAAAAAAATAAATCTTTCTTTTTTTGAAAATTTGAAAAAGCCTGAGTAGTTGCTGACTGTATTTCTGACTGTTGTTTATAGGCTTGAGAGTGTGGAAAGTCATGCTTAATCTGCTCGGTCTCTGAGTTTATTGCATGAATGGTTTCCATTTTAAGTTTTGCATGAAGTTTTTGTAAGAAAGTGTAAGGATTTAGGATAATACGTGCTTCAATGGCTGGACTAATAAAATAGTGTTTTTGATTCTTTTCAAGTAAATCATGAATGTATGTTTCAGTTGCTGTTTCAGTATCAAGTTCTTGTCCAGCTTCATAGATGTGTCATTTGTTTTGACTATTCTAAAGACGCCGATGTTTAAAACAATTTCTCGATTAGGGAGATGACGCTAGATAAATTTTTCTGTATTGACGCTCCCTTGTGTGTTCTGTTGCTGTCTTACATCATGTAAACTGAAAAAATCTTCGATACATACAAGACCGTTTTTTTCAGCTGCCTTGATAAGTTCACTAAACGCTGTCTGTTCATCCATAGCTGCCATTCCATCTCTCCTAAAAATATCAATTTTTTATAATAGCTATACTAGTTATTCTAGCACTAGTTTACCAAATGAAAGTAGAAAAAAAGAAGTGTGTTATTAAAAACAAGAATAGTTTATTCAATCTTGAATGATTCAAGGCAGTCATGAGAAAAATTAGTTCTTTCTATTCTAGATTATCTACAATTTTTTTAAAATAACCCCTTAATGAAGTAGCTATTCCTCCGATATAGTCTTTGAAGACGCGAACTTCAATAATTTTAAATTTATAGCATAAAAAAATAAAAAATACTTAACTACTAAAATGAATGACCGATATAGATTTTGAAGACGCGAACTTCGACAATTATCTTAGGAGGAATTATATAATGAGAATCAATACAAACACAGCAGCAGCAAATACTTATTCACGTTTGAATTCAGCAAATGCATCAAAAGCTAATTCTTTAGCTAAGTTATCATCAGGCTTACGCATCAACAAAGCGGGAGACGATGCAGCTGGATTATCTATCTCAGAAAAAATGAAAAATCAAATCAGTGGCTTGACTCAAGCAACTCGTAACGCACAAGACGGTATTTCATTGATCCAAACAGCTGAAGGTGCTCTAAACGAAACCCATAGCATTTTAAACCGTATGCGTGACCTATCTGTTCAAGCTTCCAATGATACGAACTCATTAGATGACAGAAAAGCTATCGATGCCGAAATGGAACAATTATCGACAGAAATAGATCGTATCTCTTCAGATACTAAGTTTAACGGTATTTCACTACTTGCAGGAGCAAGAGATCTAAATATCCAAATTGGAGCAAATTCATCTGATAAAGCTCTAACAATTGAAACAATTGACGCAAGCTTCAAAACTATTGCTGGAGCAGATAAAAACAAAACAGCAGTCACAACAGATACTGATGCAGCTTTAAAAACAGCTGGAAAAACTTTGAAGGAACTAGAGGAAGATGTAAAAGTAAAACAGACAGCTTATAATGAAGCTCTTGAGACTGATAAAACTGCTGGGAATACCACAGCATCAGAGGCCGCTAAAACAACTCTAGATACTGCTATAGGAGAAGTAAAGAAAATTACAGATGCACAAGAAATAGATGCTAAATCCTCTGTTACAGCAGCTCAAGGTAACATTGACATGTTAGACAAAGCTATAACAAATGTTTCAGACGCACGTGCGACATTCGGGGCACAACAAAACCGTTTGGACCACACGATCAACAATTTAACAACATCAAAAGAAAACTTGTCTGAAGCAAACTCACGTATTCGTGACGTTGATATGGCTGAAGAAATGATGAACTTTACTAAATCAAATATTCTTTCATCTGCAGCAACTTCAATGTTGGCACAAGCAAACCAAATGCCGCAAAGTGTTTTACAATTATTACAATAATCTATTCAATATAAACGAACTAATAATAAGCCGACTTTTGTCGGCTTATTATTGGTAAGTTGAAAAATATGTGAAAAGCATTTAAGATAAAGAAGGTAACTCTTCTTTTTCATCATGGTGGAGGTGTAAAGTGTGATAGAAAATTATTCTATTCAATCAAGTAAGCCTGTCACAGCTATTTCTAATAATGATCAAATACGTTCTTTTGTTTCTAAAAACGACTCAAATGAAATGCAGCTCCAATATGATGAAGCAGAAGAGAATGTTGCAAATGAAGAACTTGAAAAAGCAGTGAATAAGATAAATGAACACCTTCTGGGAGTAAATACACAGTTTCAGTATAAAATACATGAAGGAACTGAGAGAATTATGGTGAAATTAATTGATACTGAGTCGAATGAAGTTATTAAAGAAATTCCACCAGAAAAAATGTTGGATATGGTAGCTGAAATTTGGAAACGAGTTGGACTTGTAGTGGATAATCAAGAGTAATGAGGGGATAAATAATGACAAGCAGTGTAAGTATTATGGGAACATATTCAGGAATTACAATGGATACAATTGATCAATTAATTCAAGCTGAATCAGGGAAGTTAACTCAATATACAAATCAACAGACCGAATTAACAAATGAGAAAAATGCTTGGAAAGATATTAATACACGTTTGGATACATTATATAAAAAATTTGATGCTCTAAAAGCAGCTGAAACATTTGATTCCAAAACAGTCAGTAACAGCAACGAAAAAACTGTTAAGGTAACTGCTAACACTAACTCCGTTGAAGGAGTCTATAAAGTATCTGTTCAAAGATTAGCGACTTCAAGTCAAGTTACTTCTGGGACTATTAGTGCTCTAACAGGGAAAAAAAGTACAGAAGCCTTATCATTATCTGGAACGTTGACTTTAACAACTGCTAATAGTAAAGATGCAGAAAATCCTGATAGTAAATCATTTTCTATTGATATTGCTGAAGGGGACTCAATCAAAGATATCGTTACTAAAGTTAACGAAACGGCTAAGGAAACAAAATCTGGACTGACAGCTTCAATAATCGATAATCGACTTGTTTTAATGGATTCTGATATGGGCGAACGTACAATCGAAATAACGAATACAAATCAAATTTCAGGAGAAGAGTCATTAACAAGTAAACTAGGACTAGAAGGTGTATCAACTGTTTTAGGGCAATCAGCTAAGTTATCTGTAAACGGTATTGAGATGGAACGAAATACCAATAGTATAACTGACGCAGTTGAAGGGCTAACTTTTGATTTGGTGAGTGTAAGTGAAGCTGGTTCAGTTAGCACAGTTAAAGTAGTAGAAGATGCCGAAAAAACAACGAAAGCTGTTCAAGAATTTGTAGATCAATACAATTCAGTGATGTCTTTTATTGATACGCAATTAGATGTTGGAAACCCTGCTGCGGAAGGAAACACTACTGGAGCTTTAGCTGGAGACAGTTCATTAATGCGTCTACAGTCACAACTTCGTTCATTAGTTACTTCTTCATCTAAAGATGCCAACCAATCAATAAGAGGACTGTCAGACTTAGGTGTAGAAGTAGATCGGTATGGAAAAGCTACTTTAGATACAACTAAATTGAAAGAAGCTTTAGCAGAAAATTCCAATGATGTGCAAAATTTCTTTTTTAAAGAAGAACCTGTTTTAGATGCCTCGGGGAAAAGTACTGGAGAAAAAAATACCACTGGGTTAGCTCAACAAATGACTTCATTTATTAATGAATATATTGGAGAAAAAACCGGTATTATCATGACGAAATCAGCAACCATTGATGATATGATTGGAGATTTAGATGAACAGATTACAAAGTTCAATGAGCGCTTAGAAAAGAAACGTGAACGGTATATTACACAATTCACTGCCCTAGATGTAGCAATGATGGAAGCCGAATCTCAAATGAGTTATTTAAATAGCCAATTAGGAATTTCTGAAGAATAGAAAGGTATAATAAATGCTAGCTAAACAAGATGATCGTTTTGAAATACTAAACCTACTTTACCAACACTTGACGATTTGGGACGGTAGTAGTACCAGTGCTAATGAAATTATTGAAAAGAACCGACATTTGCTAGCTGAGTTGAAAGCAGTTGATGAAAGATTGAACCGACAAGGCAATGGGAAATACAGCAAAATAGAGCATCAACATGTTGTCAGCATTGTTAAAGCTCAGCAAGAATTGTTAACTGTCATCAAACAAGATCGAACAGCGATTTTAGAAAAAATGAAACAAGTAAATCAAAAAGATAAGATTGTGAATAACTACTATTCATCGTTTCAACAATCTATTTTTGTAGATAAAGGAATGTAACTCTCAGGAACAAGATAACAAGGAGTATAAAATCATGATGCAACAACGAAATGCACAAAATATCTATAAACAAAATCAAATTTTAAATGCCAGCCCTAAAAAATTAGTAGTACTACTCTATGATGGGTGCATCAAAAATCTTAGACTGGCAGAAAACAGTATTGCTGAAAAGAATGTAGAACAAGCAAATACAGCTTTATTAAAAGCTCAAAATATTATTGCTGAATTAGCTAGCACGCTTAACATTGAACAAGCTGGTCAAATCGCTCAAGATTTGAATGACATTTATGAGTACTTAATGACAAAATTAATTGAAGCCAACCGCACAAAAGACATTTCGATCATTCAAAAGAATCGAGAGATGCTGGAAGAGCTTCGGGAAGCTTGGGCAGAGATCTAATTGTGACGAAAAAAGTTGAATTTTAGACATTCTTTTGTAAAGTAAATAATTCACAAAGAAACTACCTTGAAAATAAAGGTAGTTTCTTTGTTGTATCAAGGAATGGAGACTTATTTTTAATAAGAGAACGCGGCTTATAAAACTGAATGTTACAAAAGTTGTCAAACAATTACTTTGATTTACAAAGGAATTACAAAAATACCGTTGTCAAATAATAATTGGTGTTTTATACTTTAACTGATTGAGGTAGACGTTGTCATAAAAAGGAAATTATACACAATTTGAATATTTATAATACGCGTGTTGTTTAATGATGGGAAATAAAAGTGAGTTTTGGAAACTGGAAAACGAGCATTATTTTATTATTAAGCTCTTTTTTTACGCATAATTCAAAAAAATGATAAAAGGTTTAACCATCAAAAAGAATAATTATACATATATATAGTGGGCTAGAAAATAAAGTTGCTTAACTAAAAAGTCGCTTTTTGCTGGAAAATCAGCCTTTTTTATTTTTGGTATATTTTCAATAGCTTATAAAGAATGTATAAATCAACTTAAAAAGAATAAGTTCCACTGGAGGCTTACTATTGGATACAACATTTGGATTAATCAAAAATGCATTGAATGCTTCGGAACTGAGACAGGAAATGATCTCCAGTAACATCGCCAACGTCAATACGGACGGATATAAGGTCAACAAAGTGGAGTTTGAGAGTCTATTGACTCAAGCATCAAATGGGTTTGCATTAACGAAAACGGATGATCAACATTTTGGGATTGCGGATTTAACTAATGTTCAACCTATTGTGGGGAAAAAGACCAACACTACTGTCAAAGACAACGGCAATAATGTAGATATTGAAGTAGAGATGATGGATCAATCTGAAAACAGTCTTTACTATAACGCATTGGTTACACAACTGAATACCAAGTATTCTATGTTGAATAGTGTGATCACGAAATAACAGGAGGAATGAAGAATGTCTATTTTTGATTCTATGCGCATCAACAGCAGCGGATTGAGTTTGGAACGATTAAAACTGGATACTATTTCGAGTAATATCGCAAATGTGAATACGACTCGTACAGAAGAAGGGGGACCGTACCAAAAGAAAACGATCGTCTTTGAAGAAAGCTTGATGCAAAAAACGTCCGATTTGGCGGGAACAATCGGTCAAAAGAGCTTTGGGGTTAAGGCAACGGGTATTGAAGAAAGTGACGAGATCGTAATGGAATATAATCCAACACACCCAGATGCAGATGAATTTGGGTATGTTTCGATGTCCAATGTCAATATGGCTGATGAAATGGTGGATATGATGAACACGATCCGTACGTATGAAGCTAATGTAACAGCCACTAACGCCAGTAAAAGTATGCTGAGTAAAGCGTTGGAAATTTCAGCTCGTTAAGAAAGAAAAATATGCGCAGTGGTTGCGTATAGTATGAATAAGTCAGCGTAAAAGATTGTTATGAGGGAGAAATGAAATGAACGTAGATGCAATGTACAGTAGTTTATTGAACGGGATCACAAGCACGGATAGTTTAGCAAGTTCAAATGCAGCAGCGGCTAATGGAACAGGTGAAGCACAAGCTTTTGAGAACGTATTGAGCCAAACTATGGAAAGTTTAAATGGTCAACAAGCAGCGTCAGATAATGCTATTACAGGATTGATTACAGGTGATGTAGATAATTTACATAATGTCATGATTCAAACGACTGAAGCTCAACTTTCTTTAGAATTAGCTATTCAAGTACGCAATAAAGCGATTGAAGCGTACAATGACGTTAAAAATATGCAGTTCTAATAACTTTTGAGGAGAATACGTCTAAATGGATAACGTAAAACAAGCTTGGGGGAAAGTTCAAGGCGGCTGGCAAGCTATGGATAAAAGCAAAAGAATTCAATTAGGAGTTATTCTTTTAGCCATTATCTTGGTAGTAGGAAGTCTTACATATTACACAAAAAAAGTCGATTACAGCGTGTTGTTTGCCGATATGGAAGCAGCGGATGCAGGTGTGATCGTAGAGGATTTGGAAGCGCAAGGTGTAGCTTACAAGTTAGAAAATAATGGAACAACTATCATGATCGATTCTTCTTTAGTCGACAAATACCGGATTGAATTGGCTATGAACGATATGGTGCCGGCAAGTTCTGTTGGGTTTGAGATATTTGATACGTCCAGCATGATGGCAACGGATGAAGATCGCAGTATTATGTACCAGCGTGCGGTTTCTGGCGAACTGCAACGTGCCATCACAGCATTGGATTCTGTCGATGGTGCGCAAGTGATTTTATCGATGCCGGAAGACAGCGTGTTCGTTGATCAGGAAAATAAAGCAGAAGCGTCTGCTTCAGTGGTGATCACACCGAGAACAGGTAATCTGTCTGCTTCAGAAGTTCAAGGGATTGCTTCCTTGATTTCAGGAGCGGTGGATAATTTGCCGCAAGAAAACATTAAAATCGTGGATACAAACGGGAATTTGTTGAGCAGTGTCTTAGGAAATGAAGGCTTGAACTCAGTTGATTTAACCAACCAATACCGGGATATTGAAGCGAAATACGAGCAAGAATTGATCAGCAAATTAAAAGAAACATTGGGTCCGATATACGGAGTGGAGAATTTAACGATTTCAGTCAATGCTGCTATGAACTTTGATGCAGTGGAAGAAGAAGCTGTTAATTACGATCCTAACTACACTCCAGATGGTGAAACCACAGAAGGCCCTGTTGTCCGCAGTGAAAGTGTACAAGCAAGCGGCTCAAACATGGGGATTGATGAAACAGGCGGAAACGATAACGTAAGCAATGTGATTGTAGAAGGTGAAGCTGAAGAGGGGTCTAGCTACAATCGTACGGTCAACAATGAAATCGACACAACTACGACCCGTACAGTTAAAGCGCCGGGAACCGTGACGTCGTTGTCTGCTTCAATCGTTTACAACGGGAACTTAAACCTTGACCAGTCTGCTCAAATCGGTGAGATCGCACAAATGACGATCGGAGCAGATCCAGATAGTATCGTGATACAAGGTATTCCTTTTGTGAACTCGGACACAAACGAACAAGTGCCGATTGGTGAAAATATCCAACAAGACTTGATTGCTGCATTGAAGAAAAACTGGCCTTACGCGGCTGGTGGAATCGGATTGATCATTTTGCTGGTTCTCTTATTGAAGATCTTTAGAAAGAGAAAAGATGATGAAGACGAATTCGATGACTTTTATGAGGAAGAAGAGGAGAGCAGCGCTCAATCGATCATGAGAGAAAACGAAGCTTTGATTGCGAAAAAAGCAGCTGAAAAAGAAGAAGCTGATTTGAAACTGCAATTGAACAGAACCATGAATGAAAAAGAAGATAAAGTGAAAACGATGGCCAAAGAAAACCCTGAAATGGCCGCAGATTTAATCAAAATTTGGATGAAGGAAGAGTAGCGGATGGAAAATGAACAAACAGACGGCTTGAAGAAAGCCGCTATTTTAATGATTACATTAGGTTCTGAAGCCTCTTCTCAAATCATGAAGATGCTGCCGGACAAGATCATTCAAAAAATCAGTTATGAAATTGCCAATATCGATTACGTAAAACCGGAAGAGCGGGATACAATCGTCAATGAATTCATTGAGATGCAGCAAGCTCGCGAATACATTATTGATGGCGGGATCGATTATGCGAAAAATTTATTGAATAAGGCTTTAGGACCTCAACGGGCAAAAGAAGTAATCGATATGCTGAATCAAATCCAATTACGTGAGCGCCCATTTGATATTGCGCGCAAGGCGGATCTTCAACAATTGACCAATCTTTTACTGGGCGAGCAACCTCAGACAGTAGCGTTGATCTTATGCTACATGCAGCCTGAAAAAGCCGCTAATGTATTAGCTGAGTTTCCGATTGAACAACAATCGGAAATCGCTGAGCGGATCGGGACAATCAGTCATACGTCGCCTACGATCATTGAAAAGATCGAAAAAGTGATTGAAAATAAATTCTCCAATTATGTGGAAAACAATACGGAAGCTGTTGGAGGCGTACAAACGTTGGTAGAGATTTTAAATTCTGTTGGCAGAAGTACCGAGAAAAATATTATCCAAGTATTGGAAGACAGACAGCCTGAATTGGCGAATGAAGTCAAAGCAAACCTATTTACCTTCGAAGACATTGTTACGTTGGAACGCTCGGATGTACAGAAAGTCCTTCGTCAGGTCAACAAGGACGACTTGTTATTGGCGCTTAAAGGAGTATCGGATCAAATCAAAGATTTTGTTTACAGCAACCTGTCCAACCGTCAAGTAGAAACAATGAAGGAAGATATGCAATTCTTAGGACCTGCTCGTTTGTCACAAGTCGAAGAAGCGCAACAAAGTGTTGTGGCGGTTATTCGCAAGCTGGATGAACAAGGTGAAATTTATTTGAGAAGAGGAGAAAGTGATGTCATTATTTCATAATGTGATAAAGGCAGATCGAGCTTCTCAAGAAGCACAAGTGGCAGAGATCACCACAGACTTTACTGTATACAAAAAAGAACCTGCCAGTTCTGCAGAATCGGGACCCATCAGTGAGGCACAGACTAAAGTAAACCGTCTCTTAGAAGCAGCAGCGCAAGAAAAAGAACAACTGCTGCAAGCTGCTCAAATAGAAGCAGAAAATATTAAGGCTATTGCTCAACAAACGGGTTTTGAAGCGGGAAAAGAGCAAGGTTACCAAGAAGGTTATGCAGAAGGATATGCTGTGGCTACTGAAGAAGGGGAACGAGCTACCGCAGCACTGAAACAAAGTGCCCAGCAAATGGTGCAGCAAGCGGAAGAACTAGTGAATCAATACTATGTTGAAAAACAGGAACAATTGATCCAATTAGCAGCTACTATGGCGGAAGCGATCGTCCATCAAACCATTGATGCTTCTTCAGAGCAAGTATTGGAATTGGTAAAACCTCTGTTGATTCGCATGAACAAAACAGAAAAACTGATTACCGTAACGGTTCGCCCAGAACAATCTGAACTGGTCCAAGAGAAATTAACGGAATTGGAACAAAAAAATCAGGAAGTTCGATTTGTAGTGTTAACGGATCACACATTGGAAAAAAACGGCTGTGTGATCGAAACAGCTCATAACATTACTGATCTGCAAATAGGAAAACAACTCGACAAAATGGTAGCAGAAATGAAAACAATGAGGTGACGGTAAAGTGATAGAAATTCCTTTTGAAAAGTATGGAGCAGTATTAAAAAAGAAAACTTATACCTTGAAAATGGGGAAAGTCAGTCAAGTTACCGGGTTGATCATTAAAGTAGAAGGCTTAGATGCTTTTGTTGGAGAGGTATGTGAAATCCTCATTAAATCCAGCGGCCGAATGGCGTTGAGTGAAGTGGTTGGATTTGTGGATGAGACGGTCCTTTTGATGCCGTTGGATGAAGTAGAAGGAATCGGACCTGGTTGTTTGGTCCGTCCAACGGGAACCACACTGAAAATTGAAATCAGTGAAAATTTGTTGGGAACAACCATGGACGGCTTGGGTCGCCCAATGTATCAAGATATTGAGATCAATGGTGAAAACTTTAATGTAAACCAAAGTGCGCCCAATCCTTTTACACGTATGAAGATCAAGGATGTAATCTCAACCGGGATCAAAGCAATCGATGGGTTGCTGACAGTTGGTGAAGGCCAACGGGTCGGGATATTCGCCGGTTCCGGGGTTGGGAAAAGTACATTGCTTGGGATGATCGCTCGTTACTGTGAAGCGGACATTATCGTCATTGGGCTGATCGGAGAGCGTGGTCGTGAGGTCCTGGAGTTTATAGAAAAAGACTTGGGTCCTGAAGGCTATAAAAAATCCGTTGTAGTTTGTGCGACTTCAGATATGCCGCCTTTGGTTCGTTTGAAAGGTGCTTCTGTAGCAACAGCAATCGCAGAATATTTCCGAAACCAAGGGAAAAAAGTGGTCTTGATGATGGATTCGGTCACTCGTGTAGCGATGGCGCAGCGGGAGATCGGGTTGGCAACAGGAGAACCGCCAACATCAAAAGGGTATACACCATCGGTATTTACGACTTTACCGAAACTATTGGAGCGAAGCGGTATGTCCGATAAAGGATCGATCACCGCGTTTTACACCGTTTTGGTTGAAGGGGACGATATGAATGAACCTATTGCAGATACGGTGCGCGGGATCTTGGATGGACACATCGTCTTGTCTCGGAAAATTGCCTCGGAGAATCATTATCCGGCGATCGATGTCCAAAGCAGTATCAGTCGTTTGATGAAAGAAATTACAGATGACACCCATTACCAATTATCCGGAAAGCTGAAAGAAAACTTAGCGATCTATGCGGAATCAAAAGATCTGATTGATGTAGGAGCTTACCGTCAAGGAAGTAATCCATTAGTAGATCGTGCGATCCAATTGAATCGTCCGATAAAAGATTTCTTGAAGCAAAATGTGGATGCACCTTCTACATTTGAAGAGACAAAGGCGGCCTTGAGTCAAATCATGCAAGGTGCTTAACAGATAAGAGAAAACAGTTGAGGTGAAGCAAGTGGCAAGTCAGAAATTTTCAATGGAAAAAATCTTGGATTGGCGTTCAGACATCGAAGAAATGGCTAAGCGAACAGTAGGCCAAGTACAAGTAAAAATCGAAGCTCAAAAAGCAGTATTGGAAGATTTGATTCGGGAGAATACTAAAATAAAAAATGATCAGCTGACGACAACAAAAATCAATGATTTACGCCACCAGCAATTGTATAAAGCGTTGCTGGACGAAAAAATCATTCAGCAAAAAAATCAACTGGATTTGACTCAAAAAGAGTTGGAAGATGCACAAGCTAAATTAGTTGAAGCACATAAAGATAAAAAAGTGATGGAAAAATTAAAAGAAAAAGAATTGTGGTCAGCTCTGGAATTAGAAAAAAAAGAAGAGCAGCAGCAATTAGATGAAATAGCTACACTAAGTTACGGACGCTCATTTTATTAACCTCAGTACGATTTGAAAGGAGGTGAAAACTATGCAAGCCATACAAGCAGCGACCACGATACATAATACAACTGAACCAGCAACAGGGCAACAAACGACAGCTGTTGAAAAAGCTGCCTTTTCCGAGCAATTGGAGCAATCAATAGACCAACAAGCCAAAAAAGCAGAAGACTCTGTCAAAGATGATTCAAGTTCAGATCAGTCATTGGAAACGGATGAAGCTGAGCAAAACGCTGAACAAATGGAGCTAAGTGAAGACGAAGTAAAGCCTGATGCAGCATTTTTATGTTATCAACCCTTTCTAACAGCTGAACAACAATTGGCCGTTCGTTTTAAACATGTATCGGTCGAAAAAGAGATAGAGCAAAACGATGGTCAAACGACTGTTGAGCCGCTTCAACCACAAAATACCGCTATGCTGAATCGTCTCGAAGTTGGACTGAAAGCAACTGAAGCTGTATTGCCTGGAGAAAAGAATGCAGTTCTTCCTATTTCGTTAGATGGAACACAAGATACAGTGGAAACAGAAGTAAAAAAAATGTTGCCGGATACTCTTCAAATAGTCGATAAAACAGCTGGGCCACATTTAACTGATCAAACTGTTTCTTTAATAACAGATAAAATGCTAGATGCAGGAAAACCTGTTGAGCAAGCTGTTGTAACAGAGGACGGTCAAGAAGCTTCAGCAATGCAAGAAAAACCAGCAGTTGGACAACAGAATCTGTCTGTGTCTTCTAATCAACAAAGTATCGTAGATCCACTTGTTGCAGAAGAAGCGGCTGAATTAAAACAACCTCCAGTAGTTGAAGGTATGCAAATGGAAATCAGTGATTTGGATGTGCAATCTGATTTGCGTTTGAAAGTCACAGCGGCAACAACAAGCGACTCGTCTTTCGCACAACAACCTGTAACTCAAAGAGAAGTGCAGTTACCTGTAGCTTTGAACAGTGGAAGTCTGTCAACAAATCAACAAGTATTGTCTCAAGCTATCAGTGAGGTAGTGATGGATCAAGTCACTACGCTGAAAGATGGTCAACAGACAATGGCTCGACTCAGTCTGACTCCTGAAACACTAGGACACATTAAAATTGAATTGAGAATGAGAGACAGTCAATTGCAAACAACGATCGTAGTAGAAACTACGGAAACAAAAGAGCTGCTCGACAGCAGTATGCAGCAATTGACAACGAGTCTGGCACAGAAAAATATCCAGCTCCAGGACGTATCGATTCAATTGAATCTGCCTCAAAACTCAAGTTTTACATTTGCGGAAAGCGGTTCGCAACAAAACGCACAGCAACAAGATAGTGAACAATCAGCAATGTACTTTGACCCTGTAGAGGAAATCGGTCATCCAAAAACGAATGAGGAAGAAGACTCTACTACAGGAAGGTTGAGTATTTTAGCCTGAAAGGAAGAAAATAATGGATATTCCAACAAGTTTTAATATTGGATCTGTAAGCAGTATCAGAGGAACAAAACAAAAATCCAACTCTGAATTGAGTTCAGAAGACTTTTTGAAAATCATGGCGGCGTCTATCAGCAACCCTCCTCTTTCAGGTGGAGAAGGTGGCAGTAGTGATGGAGGGAGCAGTGATTACATCTCACAAATTGTTCAGTTCAACATGGTGGATCAGTTAACAGCTTTAACGGAAACCACGACCAATAATATGCTGATGATGCAGCAGCAACAAGGATTAGATCTATTAGGCAAAGAAGTAAAAGTGCTTGATGAAACGACTTTTGTAACGGGAACAGTTGAAAAAGTGAAGTTCACGCAAGGATACGCTACTCTTCAAATCAACGGAACCGAATATGCCTTAAATGATGTGGTAGAAGTAGGTGTTCAAGCGAATGACCCTGCGAATTGATAGTCAACAAACTCACGCGTTTAACTCTAACAAGTCGGTTAATCCGAAAATCGACCGGACGTTCAGCACGTTCTTATCTGAAGCTGCTCAACAAACTGTCAGCACGAAAGAGATCAAAATCTCTAACCATGCTCAAAAGCGCCTAGATGAAAGAGGGTTGCAGTTGGAAGATAATGACATGAAAACCTTGGAAACAGCCTTTGACGAATTGAATCAAAAAGGTTCTAAAGATTCCTTGATTTTTTTCAAAGATATGGCATTGATCGCAAGCATTGATAATCGAACGATCATTACAGCTCAAAAAACGAGTGAAATGCGGACAGTCACCAATATAGACAGTGCAATACATATTTAACTAATTATTTGGCCGGACCTAACGGAAGCCAATGACCCATGGACCGAATGAAGTGGGTACAACTGAATGGAGGAAATCAACATGTTAAAATCATTATACTCAGGCGTTGCAGGAATGAAGAGCCAACAAACAAAAATGGACGTTATCTCAAATAATATTGCAAACGTTAGTACGACAGGGTTTAAATCAGGACGCGTGCGTTTTGAAGATATGATCAGCCAAACGAATGCTAATGCTCAAGCAGGCATCAATGCTCAGCAAGTCGGATTAGGGGTGCAAACTGGTTCAATTGATACAATCATGACAGGTGGTTCGTTGCAAACAACCGGAAGAGCATTAGATTTTGGGATCGAAAATGGCGACAGCTCATTCTTTACGGTAAGTGGAGATGGCGGAGTGAACAATTCTTATACACGTGACGGTGGTTTCTATACCGATTTTAACGGCAACTTGGTTACATCAAGCGGCTTGAGTGTTATGGGCTATGCTGCTAATGCAGATAACACAGGTATTGCTGAGCCTAGAGTAATGGAAGCCTTAAATATTCCTGCAGAACATCCAACTGTAAATGATGCAGATGGAAATCCAGTTAAATTGCAAAACTATTCAGTAGATAAAACAGGAATGATTACAGGGACTTACAGTGACGGTAAAGTTTACACTATCGGACAAATCGCATTGACTAGTTTTTCCAATCCAGACGGTCTAGAAAAAGCTGGCAGTAATCTATATAATGCTACAGCCAACTCTGGAGAACCTGTACTTGGCGAACCAGGCGAACCGGGATTTGGTAATGTGCAATCTGGTTTCTTGGAAATGTCTAACGTGGATCTAGCCAATGAATTTACCGATATGATCATTACAAACCGAGCATATCAAGCCAACTCAAGAAGTATCACTACTTCAGATTCAATGTTGGAAGAATTGATTAATCTGAAACGTTAATTACTAGATACCTAAAAAGGGGCACTTAATGAAGGCCACAATTGATAAGTCCTTCATTAAGCCAGTCTCTAACAACGAAATGAGGTTGATGTATGATTGCTTTAACATCTGTGTCAGGAAAAGAATTTTATTTGAATTGTGATTTGATTTACCGGGTGGAACATACTTTTGATACCATCATTACTTTGGTAGATGGAAAAACGATTCGGGTTGTGGATTCTGAAGAAGACATTGTCAAAAAAATGATTGCTTATAAACGCAAAATACACAGTCCATTTCCAGAGAGCGAGGAAAAAGCATGAAGAAAAATATGGTTCCTTTAATTGGAATAGTTGTAGGAACTGGACTACTGATTTGGTCGATCACATCTGGCGGCCCATTTGCTGCCTTTTTAGATGCACCATCACTTGCTATTACGCTGGGTGGTTCATTTTGTGCATTATTGGTTAGTTTTCCATTAAGTGATGTAAAAAAGATGCCGACTATTCTCAAAAAGTTAATGTTCAGCCCAGACACCAATGAAGAAGAACTGATCAATACCCTTATTGAAATTTCTAAAAAATCGAGAAGCCAAGGGATTTTAGCGATTGAAAATGATATCAAAGAATTAGACAATGAAATGCTGGTTTATGGATTAGAAATGGTAGTAGATGGATCTGACGCAGAAGATATCCGTGAAATCATGGAAATCAAAGCAGAGAATATTGAAAAGAGACATAGCGTCGGACAAAATATATTCAATAAGTGGGGAGAACTAGCCCCTGGTTTTGGGATGTTGGGAACACTGATTGGATTAATCATCATGTTGGGGCAATTGACTGATCCAAGTACTATTGGTTCTGGTATGGCCACAGCATTGATCACTACTTTCTATGGAAGTTTCTTAGCCAATATGATTTTCTTGCCGATAGCGAATAATTTAAAAATGCAGACAGAGGCAGAAATGCAATTGTGTGAAATGACGATTGAAGGAGTTCTATCGATTCAAGCTGGACAAAATCCTCGGGTCATTGAACAAAAGTTGAAAAGTTACTTGGCCGATTCTAAAAATGGTGTCGATTCTGAAGCGAGCAGCGATAAACTAGACGGCGAATTTTCAAAGGAAAAAAATTATGGCTAGAAAACAGAAAAAAAAGATAGATGTAGAAAGCGGAGGCTCTCCGGGCTGGATGACGACCTTTTCTGATCTAATGACTTTGTTGTTAACGTTCTTTATTCTTCTTTTCTCGATGTCCAGTGTCAGTGATACTAAATTCGACCAAGCATCTGCGTCAATGTCTTTGGCTTTTACCGGTCAAGACGGTTTATTGCCTAAAGAAACGACTGTAGTTCCGGATGATACTGGAGAAAAAAAGGATATCGATGGCGTTAAAACAACTGGGGATGAAATTCCGCCTGAATTAGTTGAAATGTATGAAAAAATGGAGCAGCTGCTGCATGAACAAGATATGGATACGACTATCGGCATTGAAGTGGACTCAGAAGGGATCTATTTAGACATTAAAGATTCGATTCTCTTTTCACCAGGGAGTGCGGATATCGTTGGTTCCGGAACAGAGACCTTGAACAATTTAGCTGAATTGATTCAACAAGTAGACAACGAAGTCATTATTGAAGGATATACAGATGACGTTCCAATGAGTAATGAACAATACGACAGCAACTGGGAACTGTCAACATCCAGAGCCGTTTCTGTATTGCGGTATTTAAGTGAAGAAAAAGCGGTCGATCCAACACGATTATCTGCTAGAGGATACGGTGAACATCACCCGATTGTACCGAATGATTCAGCGAAAAACAGAGCAGAAAACAGACGAGTCAATATCGTCATATTATATGAAGAATTTGAGGAGGGAAGTTGATGGAAAATGAGACTTCTAAACCAAAAAATAAATTAAAGCCTATTTTGATCGCTGTGGTCATTTTATTGGTCTTAACGATTGGAACTTTATTAGGAATTGGATTTAGTACTGGAAAAATTCAAGAGGTAACGGCAACTATGTTTGACTCAAGTGAAGAGATCACTGTTCCGTTAGATCAGTTTCTGGTCAATTTAACACCTGGCGAAAGCAACAGAGATCAATATTTACAAATTGAATTATCCATCTTCAGTGCGCAAAAAGATGCAGAAGCAACACTAACCGAGAGAATGCCGCAAGTTAGAGATGCTGTCATCACGGTACTGAGAAATAAAACGAGTGATTCCTTATATGCAACAACTGAAGACGGAACATTAGTGATCAAAAATGAAATAAAAGAAAAAATCAATCAAGAAATTGGAACGAGTTTAGTAAGTGATATCTACATAACGAACGTCGTTACACAATAGAGAGTCAGAAAGGAAGAGGAGTTAAAGAATGGGTTTTGGAACAGGGCTTGAATATGTCTTTAAAAGTGTTTTAGCATTGATCGTGATCATCTTTCTGGCAAATAAGTTTTTACAATAATTAAATTCTGTGATGAAGAAACAGGCTAAAACCATTCAGGTTATTGAACGGATGCCGATCAATAAAAGTTCTTCATTATGCATTGTGGAAATGCTGGGAAACTATTATTTAATGAGCTTTACAGAAGGACGCAATGAGATTCTTAAAGAATTTACCACAGAAGAAAGCCAAGCGATCGTAGCGATGCAGACAGAAAAAGTGGCTCTTGGGGAACAAAAAATACCAAATGCAGAACAGTTTAAAGATGTATATGCAAAAATTCAAGAAAAAATTCAAACTTATACTGAAAAGAGGAACTAGAATTGTTGAAGAGAATCTTGCTTGTTATGGGCGGAATAGTAGTGTTGTTTGGGTTTCCCCAACAAGTAGGAGCAGCAGAAATTATGGACAGTGTAACTTCTGCTTTGGAGAGTGGAGCAGGAGAAAATGCCGAGACTGTTCAACTGTTCTTATTGCTTACCCTGTTAAGTTTCGGAACAGCATTTCTTGTTTTAACAACAGCTTTTACCCGAATCGTTGTGGTATTATCTTTTACCCGAAGTTCACTTGGAACACAACAAAATCCGCCAAATGTCGTGATTATGGGACTAGCTTTGTTCTTAACACTTTTCGTCATGCGTCCGGTAACGGACGAAATTATGGATGAGGCCATCACGCCTTATTTGAATGATGAAATCACAACCGAAGTTGCTTTAGACAGAGCGGAAGATCCGTTAAAAGAATTTATGGCAGCACAAACGCGTGAAAAAGACATTCAGTTATTTCTAGATATCTCTGGCGAAAGTCAGCCGGAAAACCTGGAAGATCTGCCGATGATGGTTTTGACGCCCGCATTTGCGATCAGTGAATTACGGACTGCCTTTACTATCGGGTTTCTGATCTTTATTCCCTTTCTAGTAATCGATATGGTAGTGGCCAGTATCTTGATGTCCATGGGGATGTTCATGCTTTCTCCAGTCATGATTTCCTTGCCATTCAAGTTGTTGTTGTTCGTTTTAGTAGATGGATGGTATTTAGTAGTTGAATCCCTTGTTTCAGGATTTCAGTAGAGGTGCAAAATGACGATAGAAAAAGTGTTAGATATTTTACGTGAAGCATTCTTCGCGATTATTGAAGTAGCTGGACCAACGCTGGCGATAGCGTTAGTAGTAGGTTTGTTTATCAGTATTTTACAAGCTACTACTCAATTGCAAGAACAGACATTGAGTTTTGTGCCTAAAATATTGGCAGTGATCGCTTCTTTGATCATCTTTGGCAATTTTATGCTGAATGTACTGATCGAGTTTACTGAAAAAATCTTTGAAACGATTGCGAGTTTGTGATGGATACAGGAATGTTAGCGGAGATTCATGTTGCTCTATTGATTTTGATGCGTGTTTCTGCCTTTATCTTTGTTTGTCCCGGATTCTCGTTTACCGGGTTGCCTAATTTAGTTAAAATTGCGATCTCAGCAGGAATTTCTATTGGTGTGTATTCGGTGGTTCCAGCTGTTACCAGTATTGATGGTGTGATCGAATTTTTTTTCTTAGGATTGAAAGAAGTGTTGGTCGGATTTGCGATCGGGTACATTTGCCAGTTGTTTTTTACAGCTGTGGAGATGGCCGGGAAATTAGTGGATTTTCAAGTCGGATTTTCGATGAGTGAAGTATTTGATCCTAGTTTAGGTATCAGCGCTTCCAATTATGGAAAAGTATTTTATTGGATATCCATGTGTGTATTCTTTTTTACAGACTTGCACCATGCGGTCATTAAAGCGTTGGTCCAATCTTTTACATATTTGCCCTTAGAAAGTACGAATTTAGGTACCTTTGGAGTAGAAGGCATTATCAAGTTGTTTGGTATGATTTTTGAACTGTCGATCAATTTAGCGTTGCCTTTGATGATCACTTCTTTGATCGCTGAAGTTGTTTTGGGATTGATATCGCGAACAGTTCCGCAAATCAACGTGTTGATTTTGGGGATGCCGATGAAAGTTCTAGTCAGTTTGATCATTACATTAGCAGTGTTGACACCGATGACGGAGAGTATTCAAGACATTATGCCGATGATGGTGAAATACATGAATGAATTTATGCGCTCATTGCCAAGCTAAAAAAGAGAGGTGAACAGCATGCAGGATAAAGACAGTAAAACAGAAAAGGCCAGCCCCAAGCGATTAAAAGACGCTCGAAAAAAAGGGGATGTGGCTAAAAGTTCCGATTTAACGTCTGCTGTCTCCTTTGCTGTTTTTGCATTGATGACGGCCTCTCTTGGTTTATACGTATTTGAAAAATCCTTTGCTTATCTGCGAGGTTTTCTGTCAAATGGGTTAACCATGGGAAGCCATGTAGGCACAGAAGCCTTGCGAAATAATTTAGCGAGCCTCGGTGTCCAGGCAATCACCATTCTCTTTACGATTGCCGGACCTTTTCTATTGATTGCTTTTTTCGTGTCGTTATTTGCTGCTGGATTGCAAACCCGTTTTCTCTTTTCAAAAGAACCGCTGAAAATGAGTTTAAATAAGATCAATCCTGTGAACGGATTGAAAAATATGTTTAGTAAAAAGGCTTTATTTACGATGTTAAAGACCTTTTTAAAATTGGCACTGGTGTTTTACGTCACTTTTGCTGCTCTAAGTGATTCTTTGGATGTCATTATTAATTTAGGGAAGTTTGGTACAGAAAAGATCTTTTTCGTCATATTGGAATTGGTCAAAACAGTAGGAACTAATTTAGCTGTATTGTTATTGGTACTGGGAATCATTGATTTTGTTTATGAAAAGTATGAATACAGTACAAAAATGAAAATGACTAAACAAGAAGTGAAGGATGAGTTTAAAGAAAGCGAAGGAGACCCGCAAATCAAATCCCAACGGAAGCAACGTCATCGTCAAATGATGAATGGGAACATTAAAGATGTGGAGTCAGCAGCAGTGATTATTACCAACCCAACGCATTTGGCAATCGCGATCCGCTATGAACGCGGAAAAGATGAAGTTCCGATTGTAATGGTAAAAGGAGCCGATTTAATGGCTCAAAAAATTCGAGAGCGGGCACGCGAACACGGTGTTCCAATTGTCGAAAATAAACCGATCGCTAGAAACCTCTACAAAAATATCCAAGTGGGTCAAACGATTCCGGCGGATCTTTACCAAGCTGTTGCAGAAATATTAGCGTTGGTGTATCAAATGGAAGAAATGAACAAAAATAAAATTTGATCGGCTGAATCAGTACAAATGAAGGAGAACAAACAATGATAAGTGCTTTAAATGGAAAACTAGAAAAAATGACACGTTTTTCGGATATAGGAATTGCGGTACTGGTCATCATGATTTTAGCGATGATCATTATTCCTTTACCAGCGTTCATGCTGGATTTTATGTTAGTAGTGAACATCTCATTAGCCTTGATTATTTTACTATTAACTTTATTTACTAAAAACGTATTGGAGTTCTCTACTTTCCCCACCTTACTGTTGGTGACGATGATGTTCGGATTGTCCTTGAATATTTCGTCTACTCGTCTGATTTTGACTGAAGGAAATGCCGGACAAATGATCGATACATTTGGAAACTTCGTAGCCGGGAACAATTTTATCGTTGGAGCGGTTATCTTTATCATCATTATTCTTGTTAATATGATGGTGGTTACCAGTGGTTCAGGTCGTGTTTCGGAAGTATCCGCTCGTTTCACATTGGATGCTATGCCAGGAAAACAAATGTCGATCGACGCGGATTTGAATGCGGGATTGATCACCGAAGATCAAGCTAAAAAACGACGCAAAGATTTAGAACGAGAAACGCAGTTCTTTGGAGCGATGGATGGAGCCAGTAAATTTGTTAAAGGAAATGCTATAGCGGGAATCATTATTACTTTGATCAACCTGATCGGCGGGATCTTGATTTTCTCTCTTCAAGATGGTATGGATATCATGGAAGCTTTGAACCATTTTGGAAAGCTGACGATCGGTGACGGTTTAGTGAGTCAAATTCCCTCATTAATGGTTTCTGTTGCTTCAGGGATCTTGGTGACGCGTTCAGGAAGCCAAACCGGTTTTGGGAGTTCGTTAAGCGGCGAGTTATTCGGAAATGCTAAAGTTATCAAAATCGCATCCGGCGTATTGCTGTTGTTTGCGATCGTTCCAGGTATGCCGACGATTCCCTTTTTGCTCATAGGGGTAGTGGCTTTTGCAGCTGGGTATTTGATGGATGAAAATGAAAAAGTAAAAGCCAGCGAAGCGAAAAAATCAGAGATTAAAGCTGTTGCTGAACAGAGAACTGAAAGTAAAAAAGTGGAAGAAGAGTCGATTACAACATTCCAAGTCGATCCGATCTCAATCGAAATCGGTTATGGGTTGATTCCATTGGCTGATGAGCGTCAAGATAACAATTTGACTAGTCAGATCCCGACAATTCGCCGTCAATGTGCTCAAGAGATGGGGATCTTATTGAATCCGATACGCATCCGCGACAATTTGCAATTAGCGCCAAATGACTATGTCATCAAAATCAAGGGCAATGAAGTCGCTCAAGGAAGCTTGTATCTGGATAAATTCATGATTATCGATCCTGGTGAATCAACGTTTGAATTCAATGGAATAGCAGCGAAAGAACCTTCCTTTGGTTTAGACGCTATGTGGGTCGATGAAAGCGACAAGGATATGGCCGATATCAAAGGCTATACTGTCGTTGATCCATTGACTGTACTGATTACTCATTTGAAAGAAACGATCACACAACACAGCTTTGAATTGCTGGGCAGACAAGAAGTGAAACAATTGTTTGAAGGCATCAAAGAGAAGTATAGTGTAGTCATTGATGAATTGATCCCGGACATCTTGCGTTTGGGAGAAGTGCAAAAAGTCCTGCAAAACTTATTGAAAGAACACATTCCGATCAATGATTTAGTTACGATCTTAGAAACTTTGGCAGACTATGGAAATACGACAAAAGATACAGAAGTATTGACGGAATATGTGCGTCAAGCACTCAAACGAACGATCGTCAAACCGCATTTAGATACAAATGGTGTCTTGCACGTGGTGACGATTCATCCAGATTTAGAGGAACGAATCAGTCAAAGCACACGAAAATCGACAGCAGGGTCAATACCTGCTTTGCAGCCAAATGAAATTACCCATTTATTTGATAACCTGACCTTCTCAAATAACCAATTGGATAGTCATGGTATTCCACATGTGTTGCTGGCGTCACCAAAAATACGTCCAGCAGTGAAAAATCTATTGGCCTTTAATTTTCCGGACTTGCCGATCTTGTCTTTAAATGAAGTGCCAAATGACATTGCCATTGAAACTGAGGGCATGATTGAAACGACAGTGCGATAATGAGGCAAAGCAGTATACACCAAAACGAAATGGCTAGGAGGAAGGGCAATGATGTATTATGAGACAGACCGAGAACAGGAAATCTTAAAATATCTTCCCTTGGTCGAAAAAGTCGTGAATGGGTTAGACATCAAGCGAAAAGACTATGAGCGCTCTGATTTGATCAATATGGGCGTGATTGGTTTAATGGACGCCTTGAATAAATTTGATAAATCCAAAAAGGTCCCTTTTGAAGGATATGCCTATATTCGTATCAAAGGGGCGATCATTGATGAAGTGCGTAAAACGTCTAAAGTATCACGTTCACGTATTACAAAATTGAATGATTTTTACAAAGCGAAAGACAGACTGGAAAAGACATTGATGCGTACGCCGACAGATAAAGAAATCTGTGCGGAATTGGACATCGGTGAAAAAGAATTTGCAAAGATCCATGAAACAGTGCACCAATTAGCTTCCGTGTCTCTGGAAGATGTGTTGTTTTCGGAAGACGGACATGATGTTGAGGTGTTGGATATGTTGGAAGACACATCGGCTGTGAATTCTGAAGAGCAACTGTTGGACATGGAACGAAAACAACTATTGGCTGTGGCCATTAAACGATTGGATCAACGTGAGCAGCAAATTTTAAATATGTTGTATGTAGATGAATTGAGTTTGAAAGAAATCGCCTATGTTTATGACTTATCGGTACCGCGTATTTCACAGATTCATGGGAAAATGATTGTAAAACTAAAAGGTTATATGAAAGAGGCTTACAATGATTAGAGGATTGATTACCACTAATAGAAACTTACATATTTTAGAAAAGAAACAGGAAAATTTAAGTACTTCTGTAGCAAATTTAAATACTGCAGGATACAAAGAACAAGAAATCATTCAAAGTACGTTATTGGAACAGAATTTGTTCAATCGATTGAATGGTCCAGAGTTGAATCAACAATTAGAGGTAGGCGGACTTCCATTGGGCAATCAAATAGATGAAGTTTACCGTGATTTCAGTCAAGGCGGTATCCAATTGACCAATTCTAATACGGATCTGGCGGTTCAAGGAGATGCGTTTTTTACCGTTGAAACGGGCGCTGGAGAAGTGATGTACACCCGTAATGGGAATTTTACGGTAGATGCAGAAGGATTCTTAGCTACTCAAGATGGGAATCGTGTCTTAAGTACGACGAATGATCCAATCCAAGTGGGCAGTATGGATTTTACCGTTTCTAACAATGGAACAGTGATGGAAACAGGACAGCAGCTGCAATTGACGACATTTGCTGATCCGGCTGGTCTTACGAGTACAGGAGATACATTATTTGCCGGAAACGGCGGAGTGATGACTGGAGATAGTGTGGTCTTGCAATCAGCTATTGAAGGTGCGAATACGAATACGGCTGATGTGATGGTTGATTTGATGCAGATATCGAGAGAGTTTGAAGCCAATCAAAAAATCTTGCAAGCAGCAGATCAAACGCTGCAAAAAGCTGTGAATGAATTAGGTAAAGTATAGAGTAAGTTGAAGAAGGAGGACAAGAATGAGTATTTCGTTAAGCACCAGCAGAAGCGGTATCCATGCACATCAAAAAGCAATGGATGCTATTGCAAATGACATTGCCAATGTCAATACAACTGGCTACAAATCAAAGCAAGTCAATTTCCGTGAATTAATGTCGAATCAGTTAGTAGAAGATAGATTGCTGTTGGCAGACAACGCAGAAAATACCAGCATCAGTACGGGAGCATTGAGTGGGATAACCACCTCAGACTTCACCCAAGGATCGTTAACCGAAAGCGGCGGGACGTTCCACATGGCGATTGCTGGGAACGGATTTTTTGGTGTCACAGATCCTGCTGGACAATTTTATTTGACCAGAGATGGCGGTTTTCAATTAAACGGAGATGGTACTCTGACAAATGGACGCAACGAATCATTGGTCATGAATACGACACTGCCTGTTGGTTCATGGCCTCAGGGAGATATCGTTATCCAAGAGACGGGTACAGTTATTGTCCAAGGTCTGAATGGTGAGGAAACACAAGTGGGGAACATTCCTTTATTTTACCCTAGTGTTCCAGACGCATTGCAACCTGCCGGCGGAAACAATTACCAAGTTCCTGAAGACATCGAGTTATTGACGTCAAATGGAAACAACGATGCATTCGGTACAATCCAACAAGGCTATCTGGAGAGCTCCAACGTAGACTTAGCCAGCACATTTACGGATATGATCGTCACCCAAAGAGCCTATTCCCTAAACCTGAAAACGGCCCAAAGCAGTGATGAAATCATGGGAATGATCAATAACTTTAAACAATAGAGAGTGGAGTAAGGCGTTAAGCTCTCCGGAAAAAATAGAACCGATGAGAGTTAGGTGCACTTTACCTAACACTCATCGGTTCTATTTTGGGAGTGGGAGCTGCCTTACGCAACTTGTTCAAGCTAGAGAGTGGAGTTTATTTATCGAAAAGAGCAAGCACCAACGAAAGTTAGTAGTTTTTACTGACTTTTTGTGGGTGTTTTTTTGATAAGTGCGCTATCTATTAATAGAGGTTTACGAATAAGCTTTGATTATTAAGTAGAGGTTAGTTACTTCGTAAAAGGACTACTGACTAAGTTGCAATTGTTAAGTAGAGACCTGTTACTTCACAAAAGCACCACTGACTAAGTTGCAATTGTTAAGTAGAGCCTTCTTACTTCACAAAAGTACCACTGATTAAGTTGCAATTGTTAAGTAGAGCCCTGTTACTTCACAAAAGCACCACTGACTAAGTTGCAATTGTTAAGTAGAGCCTTCTTACTTCACAAAAGTACCACTGATTAAGTTGCAATTGTTAAGTAGAGCCCTGTTACTTCACAAAAGTACCACTGACTAAGTTGCAATTGTGAAGTAGAGTCCTGCTACTTCACGAAAGCACCACTGACTAAGCAGTAATTGTTAAGTAGAGACCCTCCTCAATAATAGTAGTCGTTTTTGAAAAATAACTAAAGACTACACTGTTTTAATAGTAGAAAAACACGTTTGATTAAAAAAAGGGATGCGGACTTGTTGTCCACATCCCTTTTGAAATAAGTGATTTAGTTGGCTTCTGTTTCACCGATTACTTCTGGTTGTGCGTCTTCTGTGCCTTCTTCAGCAACTTCCTCAGTACGAGGAGCTGAAACTGTGGCTACCAAAGTCTCAGGGTCTTCCAAGATTTCTACATCTGGAATTTCACCTAAATCAGCAACCGTCAATGTGTCTCCAATTTCTAAACTTCCTGCATCTACAGTAAATTCATCAGGCACTTTATCGGCTACTGTTTCTACAGACACTTCGTAGATTGCTTGTTCCAAGACACCCACTTTTATATTTTCGGTATTTTCTAATACGACTGGTACATTTACGGTTAATTTTTGTCCAGCTTTTAATGTCTGCATACTCACATGAAGGATTTGATTTTTTAATGAGTGGCGTTGAACTTCTTTAATGTAAACTTGTCCAGTTCTTCCACCTTCAACAGCAACATCAAAAATGGCACTGTCACCTTGTGTTTTTAAAATAGTCGCAATATCTTTTTCATCTAACAAAACAGGGATTGAATCTTCGCCTCTTCCATAAATCACTGCTGGAATTTGATCTTTACGACGATCCTGGTTTGAAGCGCCTGTTCCTACTGTGTTTCTTTTGATAGCTTTTATTTCCATGTTTGTTTCCCCCTTAAGATAATTACCTCACAACTAATCATAAAGGAAATCAAATTAAAATGAAAGCGATACGCATTGAGAGAGTCTGCATCAGCTCTCAATAGTTGTTTGTTTCCCCAGAGGGACAGACAGGATAAAATCAAACCCTTACATTTTTTTGTGAAATAAGGAGAAGTCTATTGTATCAAGGTTTTCTGTATTTTAAATGTCAGAACAATTACGAATTGTTGCAATAACATATTCTATTTTACGGCTCGTCCGTATTTGTCACACATCTGCAAAGAACACTTACTTTTAATACAAAAGCAATAAGGAACCATAACAAATCCCCTTTTTTGCTTTTTTTCTTACCGATACGTGTTACGATTCATTTCGTGGCAGAGGAACCCATTAATAGAACACTTAAAGAATTATCTTTAAAGCTATTAAAAATTTCAAGGGACTCTGGAAATGCATTTACTGCATTTGGAATAGAAAGGGAGAAAATAATGAGAAACATGAAGTCGAAATTAGTAGCTGCAGGATCAACTTTAGCCCTCGTAGGACTCTTCTCAGTAGCGAACCCATCTGAAGCATCAGCAAACGAATATACCGCAAACTCATGGCAAGCACGTACTGTAACGGAAGTTAAAAATGACATTAAAAGTGATGAAAATGGTTCGAAATATACTTTCCAATGGGGAGATACGTTATCTAGTATTGCTTTAGCAACAGACATTTCCGTAGATTCATTAGTTAAAATCAATGATATCAACAATGCAGATATGATCATTGCGGGAAATTCTATTCACTTATCAACTGACCATTCAGTGGTAACGGTTGAAAACAATGATAATGTGAAAACTTATGATGTTAGTGAAGATGAAGTGAAAGAAGTCGAAACTCCTGAAGAAACTGAAGTTGTAGAACCTGAAGTTGCAGAGGAACCTGAAGCAACTGAACCTCAAACGACTGAAACTGCTGAAGCAAGCGAAACAGCAGAACAAACTGGTGAATGGGTTACTGTAGAAGCAACAGCTTACTCAACGAATCAACCAGAATTAAGCGATACAACTTATACAGGTATCAACTTAAACGAAAACCCAAATGTTATTGCCGTTGACCCAAGCGTTATTCCATTAGGATCAACTGTATATGTGCCAGGATATGGAACGTTTATTGCTGGAGATACAGGTAGTGCAATCAATGGACACCGTATTGATGTTCACATGACCGATTTAAATGCTGCTCTTCAATTTGGAAGAAAAACCATTGATGTTCAAATTTTAAACTAATTCAATACAGCTAATAAAATAGACCTGACTATTCGCAAATGAATAGTCAGGTCTATTTTAATACGAAAGAAAGCAATGCTTGGTTGAAAATCTGTCAATAACTCGTATACTAGAGCTAAAGAGAAATACTAGAGGAGTTGAGAAAACGTGACAATCAAAATGATTGTGGTGGATATGGATGGAACCTTTTTAGATAACAAAAAAGAATACAATCGTGAACGATTTAAATGGTTGTTTACTCGGCTGCAAGAAAAAAATATCCAATTTGTCGTAGCCAGTGGAAATCAGTACGCCCAATTAAAGTCATTTTTCCCAGACACCTATCAAGATATGACTTTTGTGGCTGAAAATGGAGCTTTCATCATTGAAAAAGAAAAAGAGGTTTTTACAGAGAACATTCCTTTAGAACTGATCCGACATACATTACAGATTATTGAAAAAATACCAGGTATATCAGTCATAGTATGTGGGAAAAAAAGTGCCTATGTATTAGATTCCTCAGACAAAAAGTTTGTTGAGATCGTCCGCATGTTTTACCATAAATTGACGATAGTTGAAAATTTTCAAGATATAGATGACCAAATCTTGAAATTGGCACTAGGGTGCTCAGAATCGCAAACGAGTTCTATACATGAGCAATTAAAAGAACTATTAATGGAAGAAATCACTCCAGTCAGTTCCGGGAGAGGGAGTATTGACTTAATCAGGACAGGCACACATAAGGCGAATGGGCTAAAGAAATTAGCTAAAGAAGAGAGGGTAAAGCCCGAGGAAGTGATGGTTTTTGGAGACGGCGGAAACGATATCGAAATGCTGCAGTTTGCCAAATACAGTTTTGCTATGGCTAATGCAGATTGCGAGATTAAAAATAATGCAGCCTACGAAGCCCCTTCCAATAATGAAGAAGGTGTGCTGGAAGTGATTGAACAATTTATTTTACAAGGAAATCTGTTAGAACAATAAAGAGTATAAATGCTCGACAAAAAATCTGGGTCAGTTGAAGAGAGTCATACTTCTCCCAATGACCTTAAATTTTTGTCTAGCCTGCTCAAATGATCTGTACTAGTAGAGAACGATCATATAAAAAATCGTTACCCCAATAGCTGCTCCCACAATAAAATAAAGCAGCATTTGCAACAAGAGATACCAGTCCATTTTGTTGACGGAATCTTTTTTCTTGTTGGATGTGGATTTTGCAGATTCATCCCGTTTAGATAAAAGGAAAAATCCAATCCCTACAATGATTCCGACAACGGATAAAAGAGACTGAGATACTTCTGGCCGAAGATAACCAACCACTAATCCCGTTAAAGCGGCAAATAGCAATAAACTGTAACGCCCAATTTTATTTTTCATTACTTATCTCCTCGATGGATAAAGATTTAGTTGTCTTTAAATAAGATAATTAAATTATACCATTATTCTGGAAATGAGACCGCTTAAATGTAATATAAGAAAATGAATAGTGGAACATCACTGATGTCATCCCACTAAAGGAGAAGGTCAAAAATGAAAACATACTTATCTATTCTTGTTCTTTTGTCGCTGACTGGTTGTGCTGCTAAGGATACAACCTCAAATGAAATGGAACCTGATAACGTTTCTTCACTCGAAAGCAGCACGGAATCTGTTTCTGAAAGTGAGGCAGAAGAAACACGGATTTCGTTTATTGGTGTAGGAGATAACTTGATTCATGAAGAAATTTATACAGATGCTCAAACTGAAGAAGATTCGTATGACTTTTCCTCTATGTATCAATATGTTAAAGAAGATATTCAGACAGCAGATGTAGCTTTTATCAACCAAGAAACTATGCTTGGCGGAGATGACTTAGGTTTCTCGGGTTATCCTTCATTCAATACACCAAGTGAGGTGGCTGGAAATTTAGTTGAAACTGGTTTTGACCTTGTCAACTCCTCCAGCAACCATTCTTTGGACAAAGGGACTGAAGGTGTTTTAAATGCTTTAGAAACGTGGTCTGACTATCCTGAAGTGACTTATACAGGAGTATTTAAGGATCAAGAACAGCGAGACACTATTCCAGTCTTTGAGAAGGACGGAATTACATTTTCATTGCTGACCTATACGTATGGTACAAATGGGATCGAACCTGAGTATCCTTATTTGGTCAATTATTTTAGTGACGAATTGATCACTCAAGATGTCACACAAGCAAAAGAAATCAGTGATGTGGTGTTGGTCTCGGCACATTGGGGAGATGAACACACTTTTGCTCCTAATGAGTTTCAACAGCATTACGCTCAATTATTTGCTGATCTTGAAGTAGATGTTGTTTTTGGAACTCATTCCCATACTATCCAACCAGTAGAATGGGTCCAAGGAGAAGAGGGAAATGAAACTTTAGTGATTTACTCTTTAGGCAACTTTTTAGCTGCGACTACTTCAGACATTAATTTATTGGGCGGGATGATCGCTTTTGACGTTGTTCAACAAAATGATCAAGAAATCCACGTTGAACAGGTCAATTGGACTCCGCTGGTTATTTATTATGAGAATGAAGTAGCAGAGGACCTTGATACTCGGGAAAACTTTGCTGTATATAAATTGGAAGACTACACAGACGAGTTGGCAGAAACGCATGGATTAACTGGGTTTGAAGATAATGATGTATCCATCGATCAGTATCAGCAGTTGATAAAAAAAGTTATTGATCCTTCATTTTTAGAGGAGTAACGAAAAAGCAGGGGTTGGCTGTTTAAGAGCACACTGAGGAGATAGAGCTGGTGGCTTCAGAGAAGGCTGGTTGATCTGTAACATAGCGGATGGACTTGATAAGAGCTGTCTCAGAGCCATTTGGTGTGGTTCAACCAATCCGAATGTCGCTGATAAGCCTTGTCAGCGACATTTTAGATACTCGAATAAGCCGAATGAAATGGGATAAAAGTGCTTTTTCTAAAATAATAGTCTCGCCTCTTTAATATTAATTAAATACAAAGTAAAATGCACTCCCACTATTGGATGAAGAATCTAATAGTTTTGGGAATGCATTTTTTCTAGGGGCTTTTTGTTCCAACCCCTTCTTTTAGTTAAAACTAATCCTATTGTACGTGCTTTAATTGAAGAATCGTTTCTTTATCTGAGTGTGTACCCATTTGGAAGGTTTCTGTGTAAGCTTCTGGCCCTTTGCCAGTCAGTACGACATAATCCCCAGGTTTAGCCAACTTCTGAGCTTCCTGAACAGCAAGTGTACGGTCCATAACAATCTTGACATGGTCTGTAAGATTAGCTTCTGTTATTAACTGTTGATAAACGTCTATCATGTCCTCTTCAGAAACACCATTCAGATCATCTGTCGTCAATAAAGTATACTGACTTAGTTGATGAGAGGTCTCGAGCATCAAAAGGCGTTTCGTAGCATCTCGATTTCCGCGAAAACCAAAAATATGGATGATATTGTGGGCATCGAATTCGCGAATAGATTCCAGACAATATTGTAAGGCTAAATCTGAGTGTGCGTAATCAATGATGTAGTGAACCCCGTCAATAACGGCTGCCTGTTCAAATCGACCAGGGACGCCTGGAAAGTCCTTCAGATGTTCGCTGATTTCTTGAATAGAATGTCCTAAGTCAAACACCACAGCACCTGCCATCGACAAATTATACATATTGTGTACTCCGATCAAAATTGACTGCAGAGTAGAAACGGATTTATGAGTATCGATCTGAATGTCTTTACCTATTCTCGAAATGAGCCTAAATACAGCATCCTCATTTGTACCAACTGAAATGGTTTGAACATTTTTAGAAGCTAAGCGGTGTACTAACTTATTTCCCCAAGCATCATCAAAATTGATCACAGCTTTTCCAGTAGGTTTTAATTTGTCGAAAAGCAGTGCTTTTGCTTCAAAATATTCTGCCATTGTATGGTGATAATCTAAATGATCGTGTTGCAGATTAGTAAACAATGCATAATCAAACGTTATTCCTTCTAAACGATATTGAGTTAATCCGTGAGAGGATACTTCTACAATGATTACTTGGTCATTGGAATGAGCCATCATTTGATGGAGAAGTAATGAACTAGGCGTTGTATTTGATGACTTTGAGGTCTCACCATTAATCACGTATTCAATAGTTCCTATCAGTGATGTAGTGTAGCCCGCTTTTTCCAACAAATGCCTTAATAAATAACAAGTAGTCGTTTTTCCATTTGTTCCAGTGACTCCAATTACTATTTTATTGGAAGAAGGATTGCCGTAAAAAATATTAGCTAGCTGACCGAGCATTTTACGACTATTTTCTACTAGCATATAAGGAGTACTCATCAGATCGTTTTGAGGGGTCTCTCCGATGATCAAAGAAGCACCGTTCTTTACTGCATCCGTAATGTAGTTGTGTCCATCGAATTGATATCCTTTGATAGCAATAAATATCATTCCTGATTTTATGTTTCTTGAATCATCCGTTATACCAGTAACTTCCATTTCAGGATTTAGGCCTGAAAATTCAGATAAAGAAGAGAAGGATTCAAATAATGTGTTTAGTTTCATTTGGAAAAGTTGCCTCCTTCTATAAGACAGTCAGTATATATAAAAACAAAATCATTTTAGTTAAATGGATGTATTTTTTGTTTAAAAAGTTTCATCAATCTCAAATAAAAAACCACAAGGAAGCCTTTTGCGCTGGATAAAATCTGTAAACATGAGTTTAAAAATACCTTACTATATCAAATGTTATTTGTTTAAAGGGATAAAGAGTGGTCAGTAGGTGCTGCGGAAAATGAGGGATTTCTTAAATAAAGAATAGAAAAGAGGATATCCATCCGGAAAAACCGGATGGCTGAAGAAATCAGTGGAAAGTAAAAGGGTGTTGTTTTAAAGTCGTTAATTGTTTCTCAAGTTGATGAGTCTCATATTGCTGTAAAGTTGAAAAGTCATTCTTTAAGGATTGATCTGCTTCGGCTAAAAAAAATGCATCCAGAACAACCGTATTTTCATAAATATCCGTCACTTTACTCAATGATCTTTGTATTTTTTTCATTTGTTTTTGTTCTTTTTTGTATTTTTTATTTACTAGAGGGGGAAAGCTTTTTAAAATATAGCGGTAAGTCTTTGCTTTTTTCCGCACTTCATGGACCTCTTTTGCATCCTTGTAGTCCAAATGTGAGAGCATCTTTTGCAATGATCGATGTTTTTTCTGAATCTTTTTTTTAGCAAAGTTCTCGAAGTCTTCAGTTTCCAATATTAATGGAACCCAATCAACAGTATCGGCCCATTCCAACAGATTATTTAAAATAGTCCGAAATTTCTTTTGATTACTGGAATGTACCAGTCTTCTTTTTTCTTTTCCGCGATTCTCAGCAAGAACAGCCAATACAGCGGTACCGTTTTCTAATAAACTGGGTTCTTCTTCAATAATCGTGTTCACTCTATCGATCAAAACATCCAACTCACGCAAATGGGAAAATTGTTGAAACGCCTCTTTTGCAGGAACTTTAGCTTTTTGATAGACATTATCTGGCAATAACGGTTTTAGGAAAGAGAGCAATGAGCGGAAGTGGCGAATCTGGACTCGAAAACGATGAGTGGTTTCTTCATCAGCAGGATCTTCAAGAAAAGCTTGATGTAAACTTTGTATCTTACGGAGCTGATATTGGAGCAGTAATCTGACTTTAATGGAATCATTAGTGTCTACTGAACCTAGACGTTTTAAAGAAATAGGCTGATGAAACCACAACAAATCACTTTTAGCAGAATTCTTCAGCTGAATAGCAGCACAGGAACCTTTATCAAATGGTAAGGAAACTCCTGTCAAGTGCTCAATCCAAATGCTTAAAGTAGGCTCATGTCCAACTACGATGGCCGTACAGTCTTTAGGAAGACTATCCAGTTCTTTAGTCAATAACTGAATATCTCCTGCAGAGATAAATTCTTTTTGAACAATATCGGGATTTCCAAAAGACTGAGCCACAATCTCAGCCGTTTCATAGGCACGTGTCAATGGACTAGACCAAATGAAAATTGGGTGTTGTGTATCCAATAAATACCGGAGATTTGGAGCGGAAGCCTGCAGTTCTTTTTTACCTTTGGGAGTTAGTGTGCGATCATAATCTGGTTTATCGTTAGTTTTTTTCTCTGCTATGCCGTGACGAAACAACCATACTTGTCGTCTCATTATATTCCTCCTTCCGATACCAAAGCGTTAACCATACTATAAAAAAATAACCAGCCAATTCTTGTTCACTATTATAGGTACTTATATTATCGCTTCTTTAATGGAATTTATCCACTAATACGATAAGGTGGTTCAGTTGTCTATCGGTTAGAGAATAATGAGTGGAGGAATATCAAAAATCTCCTAGAGTTTATAGGGAGAGTATGATAAGATTGAAACTAATTTATGAAAATAGGATTAAAATCCATATATGTAGGAGGAACCAGCAAATGAAGAGAATTAAAATAGGCTTAGTGCCGAAATTACTCATTGCTATTATTTTAGGAATACTTTTTGGCCAATTGGACATTTTGCCCACCGTTATTTTGCAGATTCCAATTACAATATCCAGTTTATTTAGTAGTGTATTATCCTTTATTATTCCACTCATGATTATTGGTTATGTAATTGTTGGTATTGCGGACTTGACTCAAGGTGCAGGGAAGTTATTAGGAGCGACGACACTTATTTCCTATGGATCAACATTAGTAGGTGGGGTAATTGCTTACGCTATAGCATCAAATGTATTCCCCATATTCATCACTCCTGAACTAAGTGAAAGTGTCACAGATAGTGGTGCAGGTTTAGCAGCCTTATTTACGATTCCCTTAGAGCCGATGATGGATGTCACCTCAGCGATTGTATTTGCATTCTTATTTGGGATCAGTATATCTTGGCTGAGAGGACAAAATAAAGGAGAAACGATTTATCATTTCTTCAATGACTTCAGTGCTATTATTACTCGTATATTGAATTCATTTATTATTCCGGGTTTACCAATTTATATTTTTGGAAATTTCATCAACCTCAGTTATACAGGATCAATTCAATCTATTTTAGCTGTATTTTGGAGAGTATTCTTGATCGTTTTAGCTTTACAGTTATTGGGAGTTGTGGTGTTATTTACTATTGCAGGTATTTACCGTAAAGAAAAACCTTGGCAATTTATTAAAAACCAAGTGCCAGGCTACATCACTGCTGTCGGAACACAATCATCGGCAGCTACGATACCAGTTAACATAGAGATTGCCAAGAAAAATGGCGTCTCACAACAAATTCGGGAATTTGTTGTGCCGCTATGTGCTACGATTCATTTGTATGGAAGTATTACAACGGTCACTTCGTGTGTAACAGCAGTACTGATCATGTATGGAATTCCATTTGATTTTCCGATGATGCTGAGTTTTATATTGGTACTCGGCGTAGCTATGGTAGCAGCCCCAGGCGCTCCAGGCGGGGGGATAATGAGTGCTTTGCCTTTCTTGCCTCTAGTCGGTATTCCTACGGCAGGGCCGATTGCGACATTATTGATCTCACTCTATCTGACTCAAGATAGTTTTGGAACAGCTGCAAATGTCTCAGGCGATAACGCGATTGCGTTGATTGTAGATAAGATTTACCATACTAAAATCTTGAAAGATAAGTCATGGACTCCAAAAAAGAATTTTGAATCTAGTATTTTAGAAGAAAATAATCTATAAGTAAAAAGACTATCTGAAGTAAAAGGGGTGCTGGCCCCTAAAAGTGAGAGTTTTTATTATACAGCTGATTGGCTGGTTTGAGTTCGGTATTCAACCGGACTTAAGCCAGCCAATTTTGCTTTTGCTCGAACATGATTATACCATTCGATGTATTCCTCGTTTCTTGACCTATATTGGTACTGTCAGCTTTGATCAGAATGGGAGATTGGTGTATATTGTGGCTTGTTCCAGTGGGATGCTCTATCCAACGTGAAAGAGACGTTCGTTCGATGAGTGAATGAAGTTTATTCTTCAAGTGAGTATTAAATTGTTTCCCACTTGAAGAATAAAATCGATTTACTCATCAAGTGGACATAAAATTAAGTCTCACTTGAAGAAAAAATTTGGTTTATTCATCAAGTGAACATTAAATTAAGTTTCACTTGAAGAATAAACTAAAATAATAGTGCCGCTGGCTGTCTCTGACTCATATTTTTTTCTATTCAGGCAACATTTAAGGATAAAGGGATGAGAAACACACGGTTTCTTCATTATAAATAATAAATGATAGCCAAAGGACCTTTTAAATATTTTTGGTCTCTTGTAACTTAGATTCTTCACTAGATTTTGCCATAAAAAACGACCTCTAAAAATTAGATTTTGCTCTAACCTTTTTAGGGGTCGCTACCCTTCAGATAATCTTTTTTTCTTATTTTCAGTAAAAAAATAAACTCAATTGATAATTATTCGATGCAACGATGCGATACTACATAAATAGAAGGGAGCACCACGTTAATAAAACATTTCAATAGATAAAGGAAGTTTGTATCCTATTTTATTACTTTAGGGTTATAAAGATCTATTTTGATTAAAAAGAAATAAACAATCAGCACTGTATTATAATAAACAAGACAACAATAAATCATCACTAATACTAGGATTCTCTATAAACACCCTGCGAAAAGAATTTATTAGTAGGTAGATTTAAGTTACACTTGAGGTGTATAATAGATAAAAATGTTTATGATAGAAGGGTTTGTATTGAGAAAAAAAGCACTAAAGATTCAGTTAACGAGTTGGATTTTCCTATTAACTGCAACTGCAGGATTTATGAACGTTGTAACAATTATCTTATTTTCAGCTACTAGCTCCCATCATACGGGGAATTTATCAAACAGTATGATTCATTTAGTAAAAGGGGATTTTGAGGATTTTATTCGTTTGATAATCGTTATACTAGCCTTTTTCTTAGGAACGATGTTGAGTGGGTTCCTATTTCCAGAACAGGCCTTTAAATTGAAACGTCGGTATGGTTATATTCAACTTTTATCGGGCTTAGCGATTGTAGCGGGAAGCATTATGCTTAAGAATCCTTGGTGGTATTTGCTAGAGATAACCCTGATTTTAGGTCTGCAAAATGGTATGTTTGTCTATTATAAAGGGATGATTGTTCGGACGACACATATGTCTGGAAACCTAACTGATGCTGGTTTGGCTTTAGGTAGAAGTTTAGCAGGACGAAAATCCGAGTTATGGAAAGCCCGTTTCCAACTACTGAATCTCAGCTTCTTTCTATTAGGTGGCATAGTTGGTGCCGGCTTATTGCTATATACTAGCGTTGATATTTGGCTTGTAGCAAGTAGCTTATACCTCTTTCTTGGTCTCTTATATTTCTCGTTGTATCATCACGTCAATTACATAAAATCAACCCATGATGAATTTGAAATAAACGGAAAACACTTATTTGATTATTTAAAATAGGCTTAGATTGGATTGTCTACACTAAACTGTACAAAATTTATATGGCCTGTGATCTGAAGTCCAGTGGACTCTTGTAGCCCAAGGTTCCGTGAATTCTGAACTTGTTGAACCAATTAATGTAATCAACCAGTTCTAGTCTCAGATGGTCTAGACTTTCAAACTGTTCCTGATAAATAAATTCTGTTTTGATCACTTTAAAGGCAGCTTCTGCTACCGCATTGTCATACGGACAACCCTTTTTACTCTTCATTCGAATTTTACAAGACCTTAATTTTATTGTCCAACTAAGTGTAGCCTATCCATTTTAGCAGAACATTTTATAAATACCAGAACCAGTGCCAGAGAACTTCTTTTGATAAGACAAAAAAAGAAATAAAGTCTATTTAAACTTCATTTCTTTTTGAAAAAGGGTCGGAGGCTTTCCGTAATACTTTTTAAATAATTTGCTAAAGTAATAAGCATCTTCGTAGCCTACCAGTTTTGAAATCTGGCGGATACTGATTGCTATGTCCTCTTCAATGATCTCTTTAGCTTTAGATAACCGCAGTTGAATGAGGTAATTGATCAAGGTTTCGCCAGTATGATCTTTAAAAATACGTGATAAAGAAGCAGGGCTAGTGTAAAAATGCTGAGCAATTTGGTTTACGGTAATGTCTTCCATGTAATGATTTTCAAGAAATAGAACCACTTCATCTACCAAACTGATTTTTTCTTTTTCTTCTTCTGTCAGCAATAACGAACTTTCTGTTAAAGGCAGCATAGCAGCGTCTCGTAAAAGTAAAACAAATAATTTCAATACTAATGATTTCAACAATAACTCTGAACCGGCTTTTGATTGTTCGCGTTCGATCAGAATTTCTTGGCAAGTATCAAAAAAAGAATGGTTGTGTTCAGATAGTTTAATGATTGGATTCGTAATAGGAAAATAATCTTTTGGGAATCGATCAACGTTAAAATTACGGATACCAATATGAATTTGGACATTTCTCATTCCCGTATCCGAGTATTCATAATGACTGATGCCCGGGTTAAAGAGTACGACGGTTTGTTCGCTTAGACGAGTAGTGTTCCCCTCTATATTATAGAAAATTTCTCCGCTGACGATCACACTCATTTCTACAAAATCATGATGGTGATTTTTCCCTTGAAAACGATCTTTAGATTCTGCGTCAAAGATATAAAGGATCTCTGGGTTAAACGTTTTTGCATCAATTTTTAACATGCTTACACCCCACTTCATGTTACGGCAATTATTTTGAACATTCAGAATAAAGCTATATTCAAATTATAGGTTATCTGAAAAGCGAACTCAATAAGGAAGATCGATAGAAATGGCGGAAATGGTTTTTTATAGCGCTTACAAATCTATGCGACATTTCTTTAGTTAAATTAGGCTAGAGAGTATAAAAAAGAAAAGATTTAAAGGCTAACCTGTTGCTAACGCGTTAGTTTATACTGTTTGACTAAACCAGCTCCTTATCTTTCGAAGTATCATTTTTCTATTTTTTCGTCATGTCTCCCAAGCCAGCTCCGTATCTTAAAATTTTATCCATTGTTTTTGTTTATTATGTCCATTTTATGGGTGGTTGTTTTGGTTTATGATGTGGGTAATTGGTTGGGGAGGGGTGTGTTTTATGGCGAGTTTTCGTTGGGTTTGGGGATATATCAAACCTAGTAAACTGAATTGGATTTGGGCGAGTTTGTGGACGGTTATGGTAGCTTTGTTGAACATCGTGACGCCTTATATCGGAGGGATGATTGTAGATGAAGTGATTGATAATAAGCGTGGTTCTTTGTTGGTACCCTTATTGATTATCATGGTCGTCGCGACGGTATTGCGAACAGTATTGCGATATGTTTATCAAATGATGTTTGAAACGATCGGGCAGGAAGTTTTATTTCAAATTCGAGAAGATCTCTATGTCAAACTGCAAGAAATGGATTTCGTTTTCTTTAATACTACTCGTGTCGGGGATATCATGGCACGAATGACTGGGGATACAGATGCTATCCGGCATGCAGTTTCCTGGGTGTATTTTAACGTGCTGGACAATATTGTGCTTTTTATTTCCGCTATTGCTTTTTTAGGCGTAATTCAGTGGCGATTGATGCTGGCAATGCTGGTTGTCACGCCGTTTATTGGGATATTGACCGTCATGTTATCATCTCGGGCAAATGCAGCTTATTACGAGATTCGGGAAAGTTTTTCCAGATTAAACTCCATGGTAGAAGAGAATATCGGGGGGAACAAGGTCGTTAAGGCCTTTGCAAATGAAGACTATGAAACGAAAAAATTTAACAAACGAAATGAAGATTATAGAGAACGCAATTTATTTTCAGCTAAAATTTCGCGTACGTATTTGCCGGTATTGGAAACGTTGGCTGGCTTGCTGTCGGTGATCTCTATTGGATTAGGGGGATTCTTTGTTATTAGAGGGTTGATGACTGTTGGAGAACTAGTTGCATTCAATGGGCTGGTTTGGATGCTGAATGCCCCTATGCGGAATATTGGGGGATACATGAATGATTCGCAGCGTTTTATTACCGCGACGTATAAAATTCGAGAAATGCTGTCTGCTCAGCCGTTAATTCCTGTTGAGCTGCAGAGAAGAGAAAAACGCATCAAAGGAGAAGTAGAATTCCAAAACGTCTCTTTTGCTTTTGCGGATGACCCGGACAATAAAGTATTGGAGAACATTTCGCTGAAAGCTTCTCCTGGTCAAACGTTAGGGATTTTAGGAGAAACGGGCTCAGGGAAATCAACTTTAGTGAATCTCATTTCCCGCTTCTTTGATCCTACAGAAGGAATGGTATTGATCGATGGGGAAGACATAAAAAATTGGAATGTACGGGAATTGAGGAAAAATATTTCAATCGTCATGCAAGATGTGTTCTTGTTTTCCGATACGATCAAGAAAAATATTTCTTACGGGACACCTCAAGCTACATTTGAAAATGTTCGAAAAATGGCTCGAGTTGCTGATGCCAGTCCGTTTATTGAAAAAATGCCGGAACAGTACCAAACTTATTTAGGAGAAAGAGGGAGCGGATTGTCCGGTGGGCAGAAACAGCGGCTGTCGTTGGCACGTGGATTGATGAAAGATCCCTCTATTTTAATTCTCGATGATACGACTTCAGCAGTTGATATGGAAACTGAAGTGAAAATCCAAGAAGGAATGAAAAATGTGAGTTTTGCGAAGACGACTTTTATCATCGCAAACCGGATTTCATCTGTGAAAAATGCTGACGAGATTATTATTTTGTCTAAAGGGAAAATCATCGAACGAGGCAAGCACCAAGAACTGCTCCAAAAACAAGGGGCTTATTACGATATCTACAAAGAACAGCTTGGACGATCAGAGGTAGAGGAGGTATCCGAAGATGGCAGAGAATAGTTTTGAAGAGGACAAGCAGTTAGCAACCAAATTCAATAAAGAAGACTACAAAAGAATCGGAAAATATTTAACGCCGTATAAAGTTTCCATCCTGAAAATATTTGCGGTCATCATCTTTTCCAATTTAGTTCTAGTCTTAGGACCTTTTTTAACCAGTATTGTTATTGATGAAACCATTCCAAATCAAGATAGAACCCAGCTTCTTTGGATTACGGTACTGTATGCATTGGCTATTTTCTTTAATGGTGCTGCTGTACGATACCGATTGTACAACATTACTGAATTGGGGCAAAATGTGTTAAGGGATATGCGGTCTGATTTATTTAACCATTTGCAGCGGTTGTCATTTTCGTTTTACGATACACGGCCGCATGGGAAAATTTTAACTCGAGTGGTCAACTACATCAATACGTTAAGTGACTTACTGTCAAATGGGGTCATCAATGTATTGTCGGATATTTTAAGTATTGTGGTGACTTTGGTATTCATGTTCTCTCTAAATGTCACGTTGACGCTATACAGTTTTATTTTGTTGCCGGTTTTATTTGCGATTACAATGGTGATCAAAAATAAACAGCGGGTGGCTTATGATGAGCTGAGTATTGAACAAGCTAATTTAAATGCTTATATTCACGAAAGTATTGCTGGGATCAAAACGACGCAATCTTATACACGTGAAGGAATGAATTACGATATCTTTTCTAAATTTAGTGACAACCAACGAAAAGCTTGGATGAAAGCCGTTCGAATACAATTTCTATTGGGACCCTTTGTCCAAAACATTGCCACTATCACGATCGCTTTTATCTATTTTGCTGGGATCAGAGGATTAGGAGTGGATGTATCGACGGGGATTTTAATTGCTTTCGTCGGGTACGTGAACAACTTTTGGAATCCCATCATCAATTTAGGGAACTTTTACAACTCCTTGGTTTCGGGTTCGGTTTATTTGGAACGAGTGTTTGAATTGATGGATGTGGAACCCAGTATTAAAGACTCCGAAAATGCTTTTGAAATGCCGCCTGTAAAAGGAGATGTGGAATTCAAAGACGTGACTTTTGGGTACAAAGAGGGACAAACGATTTTTGAAGAATTGAATTTCCACGTAAAACCTGGTGAAACGATAGCGCTGGTAGGGCCGACTGGAGCAGGTAAGTCGACGATCACCAATTTGATCAGCCGCTTTTACGATGTGCAAAAAGGGGCTATTTTAATTGATGGTATTGACATACGGAATGTGACACTGGATTCATTGCGCAATCAAGTAGGGGTCATGTTGCAGGATACGTTTATCTTTTCGGGAACGATTTTAGATAATATTCGTTATGGGAAGTTGGATGCTACAAGCGAAGAAATTGTAGAAGCAGCCAAGATCGTTCGTGCTGAAGAGTTTATCGATAGTATGAAAAATGGTTATCGAACCGTTGTGCAAGAACGAGGCAGTACGTTGTCAGCTGGACAACGGCAATTGATTTCTTTCGCTAGAACGCTGCTGGCCGATCCAAAAGTGTTGATTTTGGATGAAGCAACATCCAGTATTGATACGCAAACAGAAATTCTTCTGCAAGAAGGGTTAGACCGCTTATTGGAAGGTCGAACAGCATTTATTGTAGCTCACCGTTTATCGACTATTCGAAACAGCGATCGTATCTTCTATATCGGCGATAAGAAAATATTGGAAGCGGGAAGTCATGAGGAATTGATGGCGAAAAAAGGATTATATTATCAACTGTATCGGACACAGTCTGATTTATTGCAAAAGGTATAAGTTAAAGCTGAATTTACCACTAGATTTTTTTCGACCATAACAGGCATGAATGAAGAAATTCATTCATGTCTATTTGTATGAGAAAATCACTGATAAATCTTCTGAATAAAGAAAAAAAGGATTAGGATACACTTTTTTAGATTCTTATTGGGTTTGACAGTGAAGTAACGTGTCTCTATTTAACAAAACGCTAGGATTTTAGGGTTGGATTATGAAGTAGTGTGTCTCTACTTAACAAACCACTTGGATTTTAGGATTGTATTGTTCAGTAACGTGACTTTACTTAATAAATCGCTAGGATTTTAGGATTGGATTATGAGGTAACGTGTCTCTACTGAATAATTTACTGTGATTAGTGGATTGGATTATTCAGTAGATCGACTCTAGCGAACAAACCCCTGCGATTTCTGGGCCAGATTGTGAGCTAGAGGACTTTCTAAACTCTAGACGCATGGCATAGAAGCAAAACGTCTTACTCCACGTTCTATTTTTTTATGGTATTCTTATTGGTATGAATATAAGAAATGAGGACATCAAATGAGTGGAAAAATTTATGAAGCAAAACATCTAGTGAAATATTATGAGTGTGATACCAACAAGAAAATGACATTGCCTATGTTGGTCAACATCATGATCCATACTTCAGGCGAACAAAGTCATTTATTAGGTGTTGGGGACGATGTTGTAAATGAAATGGGATTGTCGTGGGTTATTTTACAATATGAAATGAACTTTAATCGCGTACCTGAATTTGCTGAAGAAGTGACGATCACAACACAAGCATTGTCCTACAATAAGCTGTTTTGTTACCGTGAATTCAAAGTCTACGGTGCAAATGGAGAAGAGTGCGTTACTGCTAAAACAACTTTTGCTTTGATTGATAGAGAAAAACGGAAAATGGCACGTATTCCAGAAGAAATTGTGGCACCATATGAGGTTGAATTTAATAAAAAATTGGTGCGTACAGCTAAACCGGAAAAAGTAGGAACTGAAGCAACTTCAACTGAGTATCGGGTACGTTTCTTAGATATCGATCGCAATCAGCACGTCAACAATTCAAAATATTTTGATTGGGCGCTAGATACATTAGACTACGAATTTTTAACATCTCATGACTTAGACTACGTCAATATTAAATTTGAAAAAGAAGTTCATTATGGAAATATGATTACAAGTTCCGTCAGTGTGATTGAATTAGAAGATGGAAGAATATCTACGGCGCACAAAATCACTACTGGCGAGACCGTGAATTGTGAACTGAGCATCATTTGGAAATAATAAGGGCTGAAAAAAGCAAATTATCCTTGTAATTAATGTGTCTGTCCTTTACACTTGTAAAAAGTAAGTAAATAAACAGGGTATATGAAAGGATAGAGAGATGTTTAAATTAAATGAGAATACAAAAATTGGAAAAGTAGTATTGAATGTTGAAAATTTAGAGAATATGAAAAATTTCTACAATCTATCTATTGGATTAGATATCAAATCAGAATCGGCTAAAGAAGTTTCTTTTGGACCGCATGGTGAAGATAAAGTGCTTTTGACATTGCAGGAAGTACCTGCTTCAGGAGAAAGAGGTCGTTTTGCTGGGTTATACCACTTAGCTCTTCTATTGCCGTCTAGAAAAGATCTAGGAGAAATCTTGTATCATTTATTGACTGCAAAATATCCACTAACAGGAGCTAGTGATCATGGTTATAGTGAAGCTCTTTATTTAGATGATCCAGAAGGAAATGGCGTAGAAATCTACTGTGACAAACCAGTAAGCGAATGGGATATTCGTGAAACGGGTGAGATCGCTGGAGTTACAGAACCAATGGATGCAGAAGGCGTAATTGCTGAAGCTAAAGAAGCTTTCAAAGGTATGCCGGCTGGAACTTATATGGGACACGTTCACTTATTTGTTTCAGATTTGCAAAAAACAGAAGACTTTTACCAAGATCTATTAGGATTTGATTTGAAATACAACTTCGGTTCGCAAGCGAAATTCTTCGCCGCCGGATTGTACCACCACCAAATCGGTTCTAATGTCTGGGCAGGTACAAATATCCCTGCAGCACCTGAAGGAACAAGAGGAATGGACTACTACACTATCGAATTGGACTCTGTCGAAGATTTTGCTAAAGTAAAAGAAGCCTTGGATGAAAAAGCTTATGCTTACACATTAGATGAAGCAGCCAATACGATTGCCTTAGATGATCCAAACGGCATCCATATCGTTATTGAAGTAGCGCAGAAAGTAAAAAAAGGCGTTTAGCCTATCAGCTTTGATTAAACAAGAACGGCAAAAAAGCCAGAGGACAAATGTTCTCTGGCTTTTTTGGCATTTATTAAGATTCACTCGGATCTCTAGGAGTTCCTGGTGAAAATGGAATACTTTGCTCATTAGTGGTTTGTTCCTTGTTAGAAGTTTTTGCTGGAATATTATCTAGTGAAGGATCTTCATTCGTATCAGCAGGCTTTCCTCTATACGCTTCAGATACTTCACCAATGTTTGAAAGCGTAGGATCGTCTTTTGATTTGATCGGCGAACGGTTTAAGTCTGTACCTTTTCCATTCGTACCTGCTCTTTGTTCAGATAAAATAACGTAACCGCCATTTTTGATAGTTTTATTGTACCGTTCGGTTGTATCAGCATCTAAATCATATGCACCAAGCGGGTTGTTTTCATCACCGTAATTGAATAATTTCGGGTGCCCTTTTTCTACTCCTTTTTTGTCTGCTACCGGATCTACATTTGCTATAGTAAGAGATTCTAAAGCGCCTTTATTTGCGCTGTTGGTTACGACAATAATGTCTGATGAGGTGTACCCATCGGTTAATAAATGTTCTATTTCAGCAGCAGTTTCTTCTACAGAGATATATCCACCTATTACTTTTTTGACCATTGTACGAATTCCTCCTTTATTTAGCTTATGTTCATTTACAATAGTAACAAAATTTGGAAGCGAACCCAAATGATTGAATTGTGTCCGAAAAGTCACGGAGTAGAAGATAACTCTCAGAATCCTTATACATCTAAGCGAAATCCTGTTATACTGTAAAAAAAAGAACGAAAGAGGCTAACATGAATAAAGAAACTAGTTTTAAAGATTTTGCAATCAGCTCTGAAATAGTAGAGGCCGTAACAGATCTTCGTTATTACCACCCAACAGCAGTCCAAGAAAGAGTCATCCCTGTTGCATTACAAGGAGAAGACATTATTGTTGAAGCTCAAACGGGCAGTGGGAAAACCGTCAGTTATGGAGTACCATTAGTAGAAAAGGTAGAATGGGCAGAAAATAAACCTCAAGCTTTAGTTTTAACTCCTACAAGAGAACTTGCGACACAAGTAAAAGAAGATTTAACCAATATTGGACGATTTAAACGTGTTAAAGTCGCGGCAGTATTTGGAAAATCCTCTTTTAAAAAACAACAATTAGAATTGAAACAAAAAAATCATATTGTAGTCGGTACTCCAGGGAGATTACTGGATCATTTGCAAAAAGGAACCTTGAGCTTGGAAAAAGTTCGTTACCTAGTGTTGGATGAAGCAGATGAAATGTTGAATATGGGGTTCATTGAACAAGTAGAATCGATTATTGAATTTGTACCGAAAGAACGCCAAACATTACTATTCTCGGCCACTATGCCAGAAGAAGTGGCGCGACTAGCCGGTTTCTACATGCGTGAAGAAAAAGCATCTATTCAAATTGAAACAGCAGAAGGCAGCAAACCGAACATTCACCAGTCATTTGTGAAAGTGCAAGAAGAAGAGAAAGAACGTCAGCTTCTGAACTTGTTGACGGTTGAAAATCCGGATAACTGCATGATTTTCTGTAATACGCAAGCAGCTGTAAACGAGGTACACAGTTTCTTGAGCAAGGCAGGATTGCCGATTGATAAGCTTCACGGTGGAATGTATCAAGATGACCGATTTGATGTGATGAAAGATTTTAAAGAAGGTCGTTTCCGTTATTTAGTAGCGACCGATGTAGCTGCTAGAGGGATCGATGTGGATAACGTGACTCATGTCATCAACTACGACGTTCCTGTGGAGAAAGAAAGTTTTGTCCACCGTACTGGTCGTACTGGCCGCGCTGGAAAAAGTGGATTGGCGTTAACAATGGTAACTCCAAAACAAATGAGCTGGTGGAGAGAAGTTAAGGAATATACCCATCAAACATTTGAAGAAATTCCAATGCCAAATGCTCGATTAGTACAACGTCATCAACGCGCATTCGATGAAAAAATCGCTACACGTCCACCTTTGAAACGTCCGCGTGAAAAAGAACTGAACAAAAACATTACTAAAGTTTATTTCAATGGCGGTAAAAAGAAAAAACTGCGTGCTGTCGATTTTGTTGGAACGATCGCCAAAATCCCTGGAATCAATGCAGAAGATATCGGGATCATTACGATCCAAGAAGGCTCGACTTATGTGGAGATCTTGAATGGTAAAGGACAACTTGTGATTGAAGCAATGAAGACCAGAACGATCAAAGGAAAACAATTAAAAGTTTTTAAAGCAAAAAAATAAAATCATGGAGTATGGCTTGTGAGCTGCCATGCGCAATTTGCATAGGAATAGAGTCATGAGGATTTTAATCGCTGTATTTGCCGAAGAGCCCGTCCAGAAAAATTCTGGACGGGCTCTTCGGCATCTTTATCTTGAACAAATAGGCTTGATTGAGAAGACGAATAAGGTCTATCTCAGAAGAAAAAGCCCCTTATTAGTCAAGTGGGAATTTATGTGAAGCTCACTTGATCAGTAAACCAGTACTCTATGATAATTGAACTCCCTCTTAGTACCATATTTCACTGTTTGAAAGCACTATATGGTAGTTGAGCACCTGTTTAGTACCCTATCTCACTGTTTGAAAGCACGATATGGTAGTTGAGCATCTTACTAGTACCGTATCTTTCTGTTTGAAAGCACGGTATGGTAGTTGAGCACCTTACTAGTACCGTAACTTTCTGTTTGACAGTTTTATTAGTCAAGTGGGAATTTATGTGAAGCTCACTTGATCAGTAATCTACTTTTATAGATAGATAAACAGAAAAAGCACTCCCGCTACTGAATAATTTTTCAGTAACGGGAGTGCTTTTTAGTGAGAGGTTTTTTGTCCTAATTCTCAATAATTAGTCTAGATTATTTTGCGTAAAGTTCTGCGATTTGTTTTTGAACTGTTTCATTGTCCAAGAATTCATCGTAAGTGGTTTCCGCACGGTCAACAACTCCGTTTGGTGTCACTTCAATAATGCGGTTCGCGATTGTTTGGATAAATTGGTGGTCATGTGAACTAAATAGTAATGAACCTTTGAAAGCGATCAAGCCATTGTTCAATGCTGTAATAGATTCTAAGTCCAAGTGATTAGTAGGGTCATCCATTACCAATACGTTGGCTTTACTTAACATCATTTTAGACAACATACAACGAACTTTTTCTCCCCCTGAAAGGACAGAGACTTCTTTCAGTACTTCTTCACCAGAGAACAACATACGTCCTAAGAAGCTGCGTAAGAATGTATTGTCACTTTCTTCTTTAGAAGCATACTGACGCAACCAGTCAACGATCGTTAACTTGCCATTTGCAAATTCAGCTGAATTGTCTTTTGGTAAATAAGATTGAGAAGTGGTAACTCCCCATTTGATCGTACCTGAATCAGGTTCCATTTCACCCATAATGATTTTGAAGAGAGTTGTGATAGCAATATCGCTTTCTCCTGTGAAGGCTACTTTGTCATCTTTGTTCAAACTAAAGCTGATGTTGCTCAAAATTTGTTTGCCATCGATAGATTTAGAAATGTTTTCCACACGCAATAAGTCATTTCCAATTTCGCGTTCAGGTTCGAAGCCGACAAATGGGTAACGGCGAGTAGAAGGTTGGATATCATCCAAAGTAATTTTTTCCAGTGTTTTCTTACGAGAAGTTGCTTGTTTCGATTTAGAAGCATTTGCACTGAATCGAGCAATAAAGTCTTGTAGTTCTTTTACTTTTTCTTCTTTTTTCGCGTTTTGGTCAGCTTGCAATTTAGCAGCTAGTTGACTAGACTCCAACCAGAAGTCATAGTTTCCAACGTACAATTTAATTTTACCAAAGTCTACGTCACACATATGTGTACAGACTTTATTCAAGAAGTGGCGGTCATGAGAAACAACGATGACCGTATTTTGAAAATTGATTAAGAACTCTTCCAACCATTCGATAGACTTTTTATCCAATCCATTGGTAGGCTCATCCAATAATAGAACATCTGGTTTGCCAAATAAAGCTTGAGCTAATAAGACTTTCACTTTTTGTCCACCAGATAATTCACTCATTTTTAGGTAATGCAAGTCTTCTTGAATGCCTAACCCTTGTAGTAATGTAGCTGCTTCAGGTTCAGCTTCCCAACCATTTAAATCTGCAAATTCTCCTTCAAGTTCGGCAACTTTGATGCCGTCTTCGTCAGAAAAATCAGGTTTCATATAAATAGCATTTTTTTCTTGCATAATGTCATACAAGCGTTTGTGGCCCATAATAACAGTGTCTAAAACCGTTTGGTCTTCATAATCATAATGGTTTTGTTTTAAGGTTGCCATACGTTCATCTGCAGCCATAGAAATATTCCCGGTAGATGGTTGGATTTCACCAGATAAAATTTTTAAAAAGGTTGATTTTCCAGCACCATTTGCTCCAATCAAGCCATAACAATTCCCTGGAGTGAATTTTAAATTCACTTCATCAAATAATTTACGATCAGGAAATTGCAAACTTACGTCCGATACAGTGATCATTAATTTATTCCCTCTATTCTTTATATTGTCGCAGGTCAACTAGTTGTATGTCTCCGGCTTCCAATTTTTTGTTGATCGCGCAACAGAAATTTAAAGTAGAACTCCACAACCAGTAAAAGCCCGATTAGTTCAACTAACATTCAGCGGAGTAAATTGCACCACTAAATGAAGTCTCACTTTATCTGCATAATTTTAGCATACTAATATTTAGAAAGCGATAGTATTGTGCTTTTTCTCATATTCAATAGTAACAATTTGTTCAAAATGAATGAAGATAAGATGGATACAGGACAGAGGGAATTTAATTTAAAATTGGTCAAATGTTATTGCTATTTTTATTTGTGATGTTTATAATATGGTTATCCATATATAGATTGTTTTATTGGATTTACATACTATATATAGTGTTTAGTAGGATTTTAAATATGTTAATAAATGAACTAATTAATAGTGAGTGGGGTAAAAAATGATGAGTCCATTAGTTGTTACGACGAAAAATGAGATGCTGAATGTGATCAAACGAGATGATCGGATGATACCGTATGACCTCGATAAAATAATGAATGCTTTGATGAAGTGTTCATTACAAGTAGAAAATCTGGTAGATGAGTTCCGCATGACTAAAATTTACACTTTAGCTTTGCAAATCGACCACGAAATAGCTCATCGCTTCAAAGAAGACATCAAAATTTATGAAATACAAAGCATTGTGGAACACTGTTTAGTGGAAGCTGGGGAAACTAAGATGGCCGAAGCTTACATCCATTACCGGAGTATGCGGGATATTGAGCGACAACAGTCCACAGATGTCAATCAGTCGATCAACAAGCTGCTTTCACGAGACGAGACCGTTATCAATGAAAATGCGAATAAAGACAGTAAAGTGTTCAATACTCAACGTGATTTGACAGCAGGAAGTGTAGCCAAAGCAATCGGATTGCAAATGCTGCCTAAGCATGTAGCAAATGCCCACTTAAAAGGAAATATCCATTTTCACGATTTGGATTATCAACCTTACTCACCAATGACAAACTGTTGTTTGATCGATTTTAAAAGCATGTTTGAAAACGGTTTTAAAGTTGGGAATGCAGAGGTGGAATCACCAAAATCGATCAATACGGCTACAGCCCAAATGGCACAAATCATTGCCAATGTTGCTTCTAGTCAGTATGGCGGATGCAGCGCCGATCGGGTAGATGAATTGTTGGCGCCTTATGCGGAAAAGAATTACCAAAAGCATATAGCAGATGCAGAATATTGGATCGATGGAAAAGAAAGAAAACACAAATATGCATTTGCTAAAACCAAAAAAGATATTTATGATGCTATGCAAAGCTTAGAGTATGAAATCAATACCCTTTATTCGTCTAACGGACAAACTCCTTTTACAACACTGGGATTTGGACTAGGAACGAATGAATTTGAACGAGAGATTCAAAAGGCGATTCTACAAGTGCGTATTGAAGGGTTGGGAAAAGAAAAAAGAACCGCTATTTTTCCAAAACTGGTCTTTACATTACGTCGTGGAGTGAATTTAGAGGCGCAAGACCCTAATTATGATGTGAAGGCATTAGCAGTTGAATGCAGCACTAAGCGGATGTATCCGGATGTTCTTAGCTACGATAAAATCGTTGAATTGACAGGCAGTTTTAAAGCTCCAATGGGGTGCCGTTCTTTTTTACAAGGCTGGCAAGATGAAAATGGAAATGAAGTAAATTCCGGGCGTATGAATTTAGGCGTGGTAACGTTAAATCTGCCGCGCATTGCTCTTGAATCGAATGGAGACAAAGCGAAATTCTGGAATGTGTTCAGCGAGCGTATGCAGGTCGTGAAAGATGCTTTAGTTTATCGCATTGGTCGAGTAAAAGAAGCGACACCAGAAAATGCGCCTATTTTGTACAAATATGGTGCATTTGGCACGCGCTTAAGTGATGAAGACGCAGTGGATGAAGTCTTTAAACACAAACGCTGCACGGTTTCGATCGGATACATCGGGTTATATGAAGTCGCGACTGTTTTCTATGGTCCAAATTGGGAAACCAACAAAGAAGCTAAAGAATTTACTATAGAGATAGTGCGTCAAATGAAGCAAAATGCTGACGTTTGGGCTGCTGAATACGATTATCACTTTAGTGTTTATTCTACGCCTTCTGAAAGTTTAACAGATCGTTTTTGCCGATTGGACAAACAGAAATTTGGAGAAATCGCTTGTATTACTGATAAAGAATATTATACCAATAGTTTTCATTATGATGTGCGCAAACAACCGACTCCATTTGAAAAAATCGAGTTTGAAAAAGTCTATCCGCAGTATTGTTCCGGCGGCTTTATCCATTATTGCGAGTATCCAGTACTGCGTCAGAATCCAAAAGCTCTGGAAGCCGTATGGGATTTTGCGTACGACCGAATAGGTTATCTAGGTACGAATACTCCTATCGATCATTGTTACAAATGTGGGTACAATGGCGAATTTGAACCAACCGCTAAAGGTTTCCAGTGCCCAGCGTGCTTCAATACAGACCCAATGACTTGTGATGTGGTAAAACGGACTTGCGGGTATTTAGGGAATCCGCAACAACGCCCAATGGTCCATGGACGTCATGAAGAAATCGCGGCGCGTAAGAAACACATTACAGATGAACGCACTTATCTTGTTTAAAAGCATAATGAGTGGAGGAGGACGATAAAATGGCGCCTAGAATTCCACAGCAGCCAAAACCTAAAGCTTGGCTGTCTGAAAAGTGGACCCAGAAAAAAATAGCGGACTATAAACCCTTTAATTTTGTGGATGGAGAAGGTATTCGATGCAGTGTTTACGTCAGCGGATGCTTGTTCAACTGCCCGGGCTGTTACAATAAAATCGCTCAAGATTTTTCATACGGAGTAGAATACACACAACAACTAGAAGATCAAATTATTGCTGATCTAGGACAGACTTATGTCCAAGGGTTAACTTTGTTAGGCGGGGAGCCGTTCTTGAATACGCCAGTATTGCTGCAATTATGTGAGCGTGTACGACAAGAATTCGGCCGAACAAAAGATATCTGGTCGTGGACAGGTTACAAATGGGAGAATCTGCAACAGGAGTCTGCGGATAAGTTAGCTTTACTCCATTATGTGGATGTCTTAGTAGATGGTCCTTTTATCTTAGCTGAGAAAGATTTAACGAAAGCCTTCCGTGGAAGCCGTAACCAACGGATCATTGATGTAGCCAAGACGAAATCAACCGGTGAAATAGTCCTTTATATTGATGATTGATTATGGTTGATAAAAAGATCAAAATTTTTGTAAAAAAGAATGGTTTTAATTGACAAATTATATGGGTTTGTTTATAATAATTATAAGGTAATAGAAAAACTAAACAAAAACAAGGAGGATTTTTTCATGGCAAATCAAGAAGTACAAGAGTATTTGAACAACACAGTAGCAACATTGGGTGTATTTTATACGAAATTACATCAACATCATTGGTACGTAAAAGGATCTCACTTCTATACACTGCATGAAAAATTTGAAGAATTGTATGATTCAGTTAATGAAGTTTTCGATGAAGTAGCTGAACGGTTGATCACGATCGGCGGTAAGCCTTACTCTACATTGAAAGAATTTATAGATCACTCAGCTATTCAAGAAAGTCCTTATACAACAGAAAAAGCGGCTACTGAAATGGTGGAAGCAGTTGTGGCTGATTTAAGATTATTAGCAGATAGTTTAACAAAAGGAATCGAATTAACGGGTGAAGCTGGAGACGACGTGACACAAGACTTATTGATCGGGTATAAGACCGATGTGGACAAAAACATTTGGATGTACCAAGCGTTCTTAGGAGAAAGCCCAGTAGAATAACCATTTATTAAAGAGGTCAGGAAAACAAACATTCCTGGCCTTTTTTTTTCAGGTCTTGCAAAATCCTTTATTGATTCAATGAATAGGAAAGATTTCTTTTCTAATAGGAAGAAAAATGACATAATAGAGTTGAAGTCGAGTTTGAATAGGGGGATAACGAATGAACGAAAAAGGTATTTGGTTATTGAATGAAATGAAACCCGAGCACTTTAAAAAGGCGCAAGAAATAGCACCTGATTATGACTTGATTAAAGGGTGGGAGGAAAACAGTGAACTGGATTACCCTGTAGAAAAGATTGAAGTTGTTTACGGATGGGATAAAGACAAAGTACAAAAAGCAGGCTTATTCGATACAGAAGATAGCCAATTAAAATGGATACAAGCCAGTTCAGCTGGAGTGGATTACATGGACTTGACTCATTTGGAAGAACAAAAAATCTTGTTAACGAACGCTAGCGGTATTCACAGCGTACCTATTGCGGAATCCGTATTCGGGATGTTGTTGGCATATGGAAGAAAAATCCAGCAAGCCGTTATAGATCAGACGCAACATGTTTGGAGAAAAGAGCAGGTACTGATGGAGTTGTCTGGTAAAACGATCATGATCGTAGGAACTGGGCACATTGGTAAAGAAGTAGGGCGCTTGGCAAAAGCCTTCAATATGAATACGATCGGTATCAATCGAAGTGGTAGAGAAGTAGAGAACATGGATGCGATCTATCAACAACCTGACTTAACAGATCATGTGGAAAAAGCAGACATTGTAGTCAATATTTTACCGTTAACTTCTGAAACAGAACATTACTTCGATGAGAAAATTTTTTCTCAAATGAAAGAGGGAACTATCCTTGTAAATGTTGGACGCGGCCCGACAGTGAAGACAGAAGATTTGATCCAAGCTTTGGATAATGGAAAAGTGGCTTTTGCGGGATTAGACGTTTTCGAAGCGGAGCCGCTGGAAAACGACAGTCCTTTATGGGATAGAAACGATGTGTTGATCACACCGCATATCTCAGGAAATGCTGAACACTACAATACACGCTTATTTGATATTTTTGAAGAGAATCTACAGGCATATATTGCCAAAAAAGAGTTGCCGAAAAACTTAGTCGATTATGAAAAAAGTTATTAAATAAACAGGGCATTTGCTTCAGCTTTCATTAAAGCTGAAGCAAATGCCCTATTTTAGTGAATCAGCGGTTTTGTAGATCCTCTTTGAATCAACTTAAAATCAAGAGATTGCAAAGGCTGCTCTTTTTTTGTCAGTCGTTGGTAAATCAAATGGAAGGCATTCACAGCTTGTAAATCAACCGGATAATCGATAGTGGTGATGTCCAACATTTCAGATAAGAAAATATTGTCAAATCCGATGATGGAATAGTCTTTCCCAGCAACATAGCCTAAATGCATGGCCTCAGCTACAAACCCAGCTGCTACCGAATCAGAAGCACACATAAAAGCATCTGGTTTTTCTGCTTGAAGATCAAACCAGCGAGCTGCTGTTGCGCCATCTTTTGTACCGGATAAGTTGATAAACAATGTGGGATCATGGGATTCTAAAGCATATTTATCGGTAAATTCTTTAAAAACCGCTATTCTCGTTTGGGTATTTAAGCCCAATTCACTACTATACAAGTTAATGATTTTACGGCATCCGCTTTGGTACAAATGCTCCAGTCCTAATAAATACCCTTGATATTGATCTATGTAAACGGAAGGAATAACCGCTGATTCCACACGATTTAAGGTTACGATAGGCCCATATTTTACATATTGTTCAATAACGTCCCATTCATTGGTTCGGTAAAGCAGAAAAATACCGTCTAATTGTTTGCTTTTCAACATTTCTAAGGCGTCCAGTTCTTTTTGTTTGTCGTGACTGGTGATAAAAATAGTGACTGAGTAACCTTCTTTTTGGGCTTCCAGAGTGAAGCTTCGTAACAAGAAGGTAGCCGTATCAAAAAAGTCAGTTGATACGATGCCAATAGTTTTTGTTGAGCCTTTTTTTAACGAGACCGCTTGGCTGTTTGGAACGTAATCCAATTCTTTGATCGCTTGGTCAACGATTCTTTTGGTCTCTTTACTGACATAACCATTTTTATTGATGACTCTGGATACCGTTGCAGAGGATACTTTCGCTAATTGAGCGATATCTTGAATGTTTGTCATATTCGGTTCGATTCCTTTCGCTTAGCACGTAATGAATGTTGCAAAAGCTATTACCCTTAGTATAACAAAGTAAACGTAAAATGAAATAGATAGAAAATTCAGAATTGTTATCCCCTTACATAAAAAGATTTGTTGTTTCGAGACAGAAAAAAAGTTATTATAGGTGGAAATAACAAGATTGAAAGGAGAAAAGAATGAGAAATGAAACTAAATTAACAACTGCTTCTTATTTGACAATAGGTTCGATGTTGTTTGGATTGTTTTTTGGAGCAGGAAATCTAATTTTTCCCGTTCATATGGGGCAACTTGCCGGGTCTAACGTGCATTCAGCTATTATTGGTTTTTTGATTACAGGAATTGGGCTGCCTTTTTTAGGTATTGTAGCAATGGGGATCACAAACAGCGATAGTTTATTTGATTTAGCCAGCCGCGTCCATCCATTATACGCTTATTTTATGACGGTGGCTCTTTATTTAACAATCGGACCATTTTTTGCAACACCTCGTCTGGCAACGACGTCATTTGAAGTGGGATTTGCACCATATATTGCTGAAGGGTATCAAACGGTTGCTTTAGCCATTTTTACTCTGTTATTTTTCGGGACAGCTTTGGTGTTGTCTTTGAAACCAGCAAAAATTTTAGATTATGTTGGAAAAATACTAAATCCGCTCTTTTTGATTTTCTTAGGAATTCTGATCGTAACGGCTTTTTTCAAGCCCTTAGGAAATATTAGTGATGTTCCGGTTTTAGAAACATATACGACAACGCCTTTTGTAAATGGATTTTTAGAAGGCTACAATACGATGGATGCCTTAGCTTCATTGGCTTTTGGTGTTATCGTGATTCAAGCTATTAAAGGTCTTGGTGTGACAAAACCATCTCAAATTGCTATGGATACAGTTAAGTCAGGTTTATTAAGTGTCCTATTGATGGGAGTCATTTATACTTGCTTAGCTTATTTAGGAACAATGAGTGTCGGACAATTTCCTGTTTCAGAAAACGGAGGAATTGCGTTAGCTCAAATCTCCAACTATTATTTTGGAACATTCGGCAGTATTTTACTAGCTATTATTGTAACAGTAGCTTGTTTGAAAACAGCGATTGGCTTGATCACTTCCGGTTCAGAAACTTTTTATGAACTGTTTCCTCAGTTATTGAGTTATAGAGGGTACGTTGTTCTATTGAGTGTTGTTTCAGGTGTGATTGCAAATGTGGGACTAACCAGTATTATTGCGTACTCCTTACCGGTATTGATGTTCTTGTATCCCTTAGCGATCACGTTGATCCTACTGGCTATTTTTTCGCCATTATTTAAACATCGTCAAATCGTATATGTTTGTGCCACTCTATTCACGTTGCCGATCAGTATGGTAGATTTTTTAAAAGCAGCACCAGCTTTTATCAGTGACCTGAATTGGGTACAAAATATGCTGACTTTCTTAAACGAAAACTTGCCTCTGTTTGAAGTTGGTCTTGGTTGGTTGATTCCATCTTTGATCGGGTTTTTAGTAGGTTGGGGATTAAGCTTGTTTACTAGACCGCTTCGAAAGCGCAACAAATAAGTAAAAAAGATTCCACGAAACCGACTCCCAAACGTTAGATTTTATTCTAACTTTTGGGAGTCGGTTTTTTATTTATCGAGTGAGCACTCGTTTAAAGCCCACTTGACTAGTAAACCTGTTTTATTCATCAAGTGAGCACTCGTTTAAAGCCCACTTGACCAGTAAACCTGTTTTATTTATCGAGTGAGCACTCGTTTAAAGCCCACTTGACCAGTAAACCTGTTTTATTCATCGAGTGAGCACTCGTTTAAAGCTCACTTGACCAGTAAACCAGTTTTATTCATCAAGTGAGCACTCGTTTAAAGCTCACTTGACCAGTAAACCTGTTTTATTCATCGAGTGAGCACTCGTTTAAAGCCCACTTGACCAGTAAACCTGTTTTATTCATCAAGTGAGCACTCGTTTAAAGCCCACTTGACCAGTAAACTTTTTTATTCATCGAGTGAGCACTCGTTTAAAGCTCACTTGACCAGTAAACCTGTTTTATTCATCGAGTGAGCACTCGTTTAAAGCCCACTTGACTAGTAAACCTGTTTTATTCATCAAGTGAGCACTCGTTTAAAGCCCACTTGATCAGCAAACTTGCTTTATTCCTCAAGCGGGAAATCATTCACTACTCACTTGAAGAATAACCGACCATTTACTCATTGAATGAATCTTTATGTGTCTTTCTTTTACAAAATGCTTGACCTTCACGTTGCGTAAAGGTTTACAATCAAATTAAGTCAAAGAGGAACGAAGAGAGGAGGAATAAAAATGGAATATACTGTCAATACCTTAAGCCATATAGCGGGGGTCAGCAAGCGTACATTGCGCTACTATGATGAAATCGGGTTGCTGTCCCCAAAACGAAAAAGCTCTAACGGATACCGGATATATGGAGAACAAGAAATCGAAACATTGCAGCAAATTTTATTTTACCGCAACTTGGATATGCCTTTAGAAGACATCAAACAGATTTTAAATGATGTTCACTTTGACAGTGAAGCAGCGTTGTTGGAACATCGACAACGACTAGCAGCTAAAAAAGTGCAATTAGACCAGCTGTTGACCACTATTGACAAAACATTAGCTAGTAAGAGAGGAGAGACTAAGATGTCAGACAAAGAAAAATTTGCAGGATTTAAAGAAGAACAGATTGAAAAAAATGAAGCACAGTATGGTAAAGAGATTCGTGAGAAATACGGTGTTGCAGCCATTGAAAAAGCAAACAAACAGTTTGTTGGGCTAAGTAAGGAAGAATATGAACATATGCAACAGCTAGCTGTTCAAATTTTAGAAAAACTAAAAACAATTCTGCACAAAAAAGATCCTGAAAGCAAAGAAGCATTACAAATCGCCGCACTGCACAGAGAGTGGTTGACGTTTACTTGGCCAACGTATTCAAAAGAAGCTCACCGAGGATTAGCGCAGATGTATGTGGACGATCCAAGATTCACCAAATATTATGATGAACCAGCAGGAGATGGCGCTGCTGAATTTTTACGTCAGGCTATCTTTAACTATACTAAATAAAGATACTGATTCTTCAGTATACGCTGTTTATAGAAGCTCCGAGTTACACCTATGCAAATAGAGCGAAAAGAAACGATTACCGATTTAATAAATAAATTTATTTCTCAAATGAAGAGGTTGCAGACGCTCACTTAATAAATAAATGCATCTTATTGATTAAGTAAAACTCTAATTGAAGCTCACTTGATCAATAAAATCAGTTTATTCTTCAAGTAAGACACTAACTATCACTCACTTGAGACTTAAAAGCCTTTAAGTTAATGGCTCATATAGTTAGATGACTTTGAAAAATATTTTGTGGATAAATGATATTGATTTCCATAAGCAAACTCATATGGCAGAGGAATTTTTTTACCAACGTTAGAAGATGAAGAGCTAGAGATCACGAAAAACGTGTACTTACCAATTTAGGTAAGTACACGTTTTTTCGATCTTAATGTTCTTCGCGAGGATTAATCAGTTTCTTTTCAGCAATAGCCATTTCCATAAAGGTTTGTTGGCTGTCGACTTTAGGCTGATCATTTTGGACCATTTGATACGTTCCATCTGTCAATTGTTGCCGAGCTTTAACATTATCTTTTAAGTAAATGTCTAAAATCGAAAAAATCGATTCTTTGATAGTATTGTCTAGAATAGGAAATTCGATCTCCACACGTTTTACCATATTTCGGGTCATCATATCAGCAGAAGAAAGATACAACTTCTTCTCTCCGTTGTGATGGAAATAGTAGATGCGACTATGCTCCAAAAAACGTCCAACTATACTGATGACGCGTATATTTTCACTTAGTTCAGGAATTTGAGCCCGCAAACAGCAGATACCTCTGATGATTAAATCAATTTTCACACCAGCTTGACTGGCACTGTAAAGCTTATCGATAACGACTTTGTCCGTCAGAGAGTTCATTTTAGCAATAATATGACCATTCCCGTGTTGTTGATGGAAAGCTATTTCTTCGTCAATGTCTTCAATGTAAGAATCACGAATATCAAAAGGAGAAACAGACAAGTAATTATAAACAGGTTGTTCTGAATAGCCGCTTAAATAGTTGAAGAAATTAGTCGCATCTTCTCCGATTTTTTTATTGGTCGTGATGATGCCCATGTCCGTATACAGTTTGGCGGTCGAATCATTATAATTGCCGGTTCCTAAATGAACATAACGGGTTACTTTATTTTTATTCTTTTTCACGACCATAGTGATTTTGCTATGCGTCTTCAGCTCAGTCATCCCATAAATCACGTGACAACCAGCTTCTTCCAATTCTTTTGCCCACTGCACATTTCGTTCTTCATCAAAGCGAGCTTTTAATTCAACCAACACGGTGACTTGCTTGCCATTTTCCGATGCCCGTTTTAATGCATTGACGATCGGTGAATCACTGCTGACACGATAAAGCGTTTGTTTGATCGCTAAGACAAGAGGATCGGTAGCTGCTTCTTGGATAAATTGGACAATCGGATCAAAAGAATCATAAGGATGATGAAAAAATAAATCTTGTTTGTCAGCTGCATCGTAGACATCTTTATCGACCAATTCTCTGGGGTATACTGGAGAGAACGAGTTGAAGACTAAGCCTGGCAGATCTTTTGAAAGATATTTCGAAATAGAACCCAAGACAGTCAGATCCAGAGGGCCGTCGATTCGATAGACATCTTGCTCCTCAATTTCCAAGGCCAGGGTTAAATGATAGATATCCTCATTGATGGTGGAGTGCGGATGTCGAGTATCTACTTCTAAACGTACAGCCATGCCGTTTTTACGTTGTTTCAAATAGTCTTCGATCACCACTAACAGATCTTCAGCACCTTGTTCATGGATTTCCAGATCGGCATTTCGCGTCACACGAAAATTAAAGGTGCTCTTGATCGTATACCCTTTGAACAAATCACTCATAAAATGAGCAATCAAATCTTCCGTATAGATAATAGTCGTATGATCGTTCATTTTGATCGGAACAAAGCGGTCCGCCAATGCCGGTAATGGGACAATAGCGACTTTTGAATCTCCCTCTTTTTCCAAATGAACAAAAATATTGACTAACTTGTTGTTCAAATTAGGAAAAGGTCGATAGGCATCGATTCCCAGTGGGGTAAGTGTAGGGAAAATAATTTCAGAAAAGATACTTTTTGCGGCTTTAAATTCTTTTTTAGTCAATGCTGTAATATCTTTAAAGTAAACAGAATGACTTTCTAATTTTTTAACAACTTCCGTGTAAAGACGGTATTGGTAAGTTACATTGGAACGATTCTTGATTGAAATAGCTTCCAGTTGTTTTTCGGGAGATAAATGAGTTTTGCTGTCCGGCTGATTGTAATTCAATTTTACTTGATCTTGCAGACCAGCGACCCGAACCATATAAAACTCGTCCAGATTGGAACTGCCGATACCTAAAAAGTTTAATTTCTCCAGCAACGGGTTAATATCCAGTTCTGCTTCAGAAATGACTCGCTGATTAAAGTCCAGCCAACTCAATTCTCTGTTTTGATAAAAATTAGGATTGGAATAGTCCTGTTCTTTCATTCAAATTCACCCCGCTCTGTTTAATTCCATTAACTTGATGATACTTATCTATTGTGTAGATTCTGTAAATTTAATAGCAAGGTTTGCGTCTAATATGCGTTCCAAATGCTTTTTCTGTCTATTGGTACGGTATTCTTCCGTTAAAACGTCTCCTTGATTCACAATGTGAAGGGTATAATTGTTCGAATCCTTTTTTTCTAGAGAGATATCTTTGACGACATTTACATGAGAATCATTTAATGCTTCGCTGAATTTAATGATACCGCCTAAATATTGGAGCAGATTTAATTCATCTTTATCAAACCAATTGGCCATTTCTTTCGTGTATTGCTTCAACAACGATTTATTTTTAAAGCTGGCTAACAGAGCCAGGATGACTCGTTCTTTGTGATTTAAGCCAGGAAGATTACTATTCGAAAGAATGTAAAACGTATTTTGTGATTGGGCATCGTTGTCGATGTAACTACCGATATAGTAAAGGTAAGCACTAGAACGCAGATAGTTTTTCCAATAATCATTCACTTCGATAATGCCTTCTTTTTCAAGAACAGAGAGCAATTTGTCTGCAATGGAGACGCGTTGTCTAGCAACCATCGGAGGAATATTATATGACTGGGCAGTACGACCAACAGTTTGTTGTCGTATTTCGGTCAGACTGAAGGGATTGTTGTGATGAATATTCAAATACTCCATTACGACACCTTCACGAAGTCCTTTGTTGCTAAAAATAAAAGTAGACGCAGCTACTGCATCAAACAGGGCATTAAAAACCAAATTCGCCGGCAAAATAATATCGGTACGGTCGCGACTCAATCCATCTAAATCATTCAATTCATCAGTGTCCGATTTTTCTAAAATATTTAGAGTATCTTGCAGATTATCTCGTGTCATTTGATACGCATGAACCCCTGCAATAGGGTATTCGATCATTCGCTGATGGATATTGGCAATGTTCCGTGCACTTCCGCCGATAGCGATGATAGGCACTTCTTTGTTTTGGATCCAAGGCAGCGAATTGAATTGTTCTGCGATAAATTTTTTAGCATTTTTGATGGCTTTACTATCATTATGAGCTTTACCATCAAAAAAAAGCTCCTTCAAAGTGACCACTCCAAAAGGAAAACTAATGGAATGCAGTAATTTTTTATTTTCAAAGTATGTGATCTCTGTACTCCCGCCACCAATATCTATAGTAATTCCATTTTTAGAATTGATGGAATGGAGAACGGCGTAATTTCCATAATAAGCTTCTTGTTCTTCTGCCAACAAGGTGATTTTAATTCCTGTTTCTTCTTTAATATGCTCTAAGATCTCTTGTTGGTTTTTGGATTGACGAATAGCAGCTGTAGCAACCGGCATTAAAGTGTCTACTTCATATTGAATGGCTACTTTCTTAAAACTTTGCATAATCTCCGTTAATTTATCAATGCCTTCTTGACTCAATACTTTATCTTCTGAAAGGTAGAGATATAAGCGAGCAGGAGTTTTGATATTTTGTAATTCTTTAATATTGTAATATGCATCTGTTTCAAAAATAACTAAGCGAACCGTGTTGGAACCAATATCGATTAATCCAATTCTTTCATTTGACATAAAAAAACCTCATTTCTATAAGAAAACTTAGTATAAGTTTATCTTACTTGAATGAGGTTTCTTTGTCTAAAATTAACAACGGAACGATTATAGTGAGTTCAAAAAAAGAAGAAGATTAGAAAAATGTCGGTTATATTACAAATATGACTGAATACTGCGGATTAAGTCCGCTGAATTTGTAACAATAGCTCCATTCATTTTTATCAATCCTACAGTGTACAAGTTAATGTAAGCAAACTGTGATTCTGCCGGCTGTTGCAAGGCATCAAGCTTTTGCTTATTGGTGGCCCCTTGTTGACGAGAATCACTATATAATCCAATAATCGGGATTCCAGCTTGATAAGCTACTCCGATTTCAGAGGCAACACCTACATCAATTGAAGCACCATCTAAAACCGCTACCACAAGATCGCTGGCCAGTAAAGCATCTGTATCATATTTGGCAATCGCAATAGAATCGGCATAAGTATTTTTATCGTTGATATCACCTTGTTCTTGAGGAGAATAGATCTCAATATCGGGGTATTGTTCCCGTATTTTATTGACTAGAAATTCGTTATAGGTGTATTCCATTTCTGAAAAAAGCGGACTAGCATAATAAATCTTTTTTGGCATTGTAATTCCTCCTTATAGAATGTTACAGAATCATTATACTATAAATTCATATTGTAATAAAAAGTAAAGTGAAAGAAATGTACCAGCCGGTATTATTGGTTATAATGTAAAAGGATTAAGGAACCGGAAAGTTGAAAGATAAATAAAATCATATTTAGAAAGGCGTTGTCTTATGAAGAAGAGAACCGTAAGTTTCTGTTTAGTTGTTGGAATGATGATTTCAATGTTCAGCCCAATAGTCGGAGAAGCAGCTACGTTAGAAGAAATCAAAACACAACAACAATCTAAACAAAGCGAAATGATACTATTGGATAACCAAATCAATAGTAAATTGGAAGAAGTAAACAAAAAGAATACAGAGCTTGAAAAAGTAGAAGAAGAGATTACTACTTTGGAAGTGACTGTTGAAGAAACAGCACAAGCTGTTGAAAAACAAGAAGAAGTTGTTTCAGAACGTTTAGATCAAGCCAAAGACAGACTTAAAACGATCCAGACAAATGAAGTGAACCAAAACACGGTATTAAGTTTAATTGAAGCTGAAAGTGTTACAGACTTCTTAAATCGTGCATACGTATTAATCACATTACAATCAGCTGGGAATGACCAAGTTGCCTCAGCTCAAGAAGAAGCAGAGGAATTAGAAAAACTGGAAGAACAACATGCAGCTAAAATTGCAGAATTGAAAGAGCAATCTTCACTGGCTAAACAACAAAAAGAAGAACTAGCCACAGAATTAGCTGATTTACAAGAAACAATGGATGAAAATAAAGCTCTTTTAGATAAATTAGATGAAGAAAGAGCCAATGAAGAAAATCGTATCGCTGAAGAAGAACGTCTAGCAAAAGAAGAAGCTGAAAAAGCAGCATTAGCTGAAAAAGCTAAAGAAGAAGCTAAACAAGCTGAAATCGCCGCTACACAAACGACAGCAAAAGAAGAAACTGCACCTGTTGCAACGAATGTAACAGTTAAAGAAGAAACTGAAGTAACTGAAACAAAAACAGAACAACAAGCAGAAACAAAAACGGAAGCACAAGCAACACCGGAAAAAACGACTTCAAGTAGTAAAACAGTGGTTGTTTCAGCCACAGGCTATTCAACACAACAAGCTGGTTTAAGTACTCATACAGCAATGGGAATTGATTTGACAGTAAATCCAAATGTTATTGCGGTGGATCCAAGTGTTATTCCATTAGGTTCAAAAGTTGAAATACCAGGATTTGGTGTTTTCATCGCTGGCGATACAGGTGGAGCAATCAAAGGAAACAAAATTGACATTCACTTCTCAACAGTTCAACAAGCATTAAGCTGGGGAAGAAGAACGATTACAGTTAAAATTCTTGATTAAAATCCAACAAACAGGTGATCAAATGGAGAATAGTTTAGATATAGATTTTTACCAAGATAAAGATGAAGATATTTTCTTAGAAGCTTGGGAAGCAAAGTATGGGGAATTAGAAGATTCTGCAATCGAGACGCTTTATCAAGAAATTGCACAAGATATTCACCAACAAATCAACACTGAGCAACATAAACTGGGAAAGAAATATGTGTATCGTGAAGTATTTGTGGGCTATTCAGACTACAATACCTTTAATAATTTGTATCTATTCTCCCAATCTAAAAGATAATTTAAGCTTATTATCCTAAACAACGACAGAGATCAACTCTGTCGTTGTTTTTCGATTTGGCTTTAACTCATCTTCTAGCGTTGGTAAAGAAATTTTCTCCGGCCTACGGGGTTGCTTATGAAAGCCATGGGAACGCCTTGAGCCTAAAACCGCGTCTCAACGCTTGCAAGCTTTGCCGTAGCCGTTGGAGCGTGAGCGACGTACGGATATGGTATGCGTAGCGTAGTGGAGAACAAACTAAGCGTAACGGCTAAAGCCTAACGCTCAGTAATTGCCATGATTGTTGCTGCTTCAGCAGCTTACAAGCATGGTACACTTGGGCGTACGCCCACAGTGTTTCCTTTTTTTGCATCCTTTTTCATGGCTATAAGCAACCTCATATTCCTCCGAAAATTTCTAGGAATGAGTTTTTTAAAGGATTAGGATTTATTTTTTTCTTACCAACGTTGGATGTTGTAGAACCGCTTTAATGCACAATCAGCAAGGTAAATCTGAGTATAATAGTAGTTAAATGCCGCATATCGCACGATCATATTCAATAAATAGTACAAAATAGGAGTTCGTTTACTTAAGAAACTGATATACTGAAAAAAGAAGCAAAGTGGACCAGCTGTGCTAACCCTGCATGGAGTTATCCATCAACTTGTGTACAATTTACAGCTCATTTTCAAAACTTGTCCACAAAATCCAATACACCATCACCTTTCTAATCACAAAAAGTTGACCGAATCAGAAAAGAACCCTAAACTACTATTAATATAAAAGATAGGAGAATTCCGTAAATGGTAAGTGATCACATCAATAACAAACTTACACTGCTGCCTGATTTACCAGGGTGCTATGTAATGAAAAATAAAGACCAAGAAATCATTTATATTGGCAAAGCTAAAAACCTAAAGAATCGTGTTCGTTCTTATTTCAAGGGCAGCCATGAAGGAAAAACACAACTATTGGTACAAGAGATTCGTGATTTTGAAACGATTATTACCAAAACAGAAAAAGAATCTCTTCTTTTAGAAATTACCTTGATCAAAAAACACCAACCTAAATACAACATTAAACTAAAACAAGGAACCAATTATCCTTATCTTAAAATTACCAACGAAAAGGATCCGCAATTGATCATTACATCAGATGTCAAAAAAGACGGCGGTCATTATTTTGGACCTTACCCGAATGTTTATGCAGCTTCTGAAACGCAGCAGCTGATTCAGAAAATTTATCCACTGCGAAAATGCAATGGACGCCAAAAAAGAGCTTGTTTGTATTACCATATAGGGCAATGTATTGGTCCATGCGACCATGAGGTACCCGAGGAAGAATATGTGTCGCAAGTCAATCGCATCAAGCGATTCTTGAATGGTGATGTCAAAGAGGTTAAAAAGGTATTGCGGAGCCGAATGAAAGATGCGGCAGACAAGCTTGAATTTGAACGTGCTGCTGAATATCGAAATCAAATTCAATACATTGAAACTACAGTAGAAAAACAAAACATCATTACAAATGACCCAACGCCTAGAGATGTCTTTAGTTACTATATGAATAAAGGGTGGATTTCCATTCAAACGTTCTTTATTCGCCAAGCCACATTGATCAAGCGAGAAGCCACTATTTTTCCCTGTTATGATACACCAGATGAAGAACTGGCTTCTTATATCGTGCAGTTTTATGAAGAAAAGAACCATATCCTTCCTAAAGAGATATTGGTCCCGCAAGGTATGGACACAGCTGTCTTGGAAGAAGTATTGCAAGTTTCAGTTCGCAGTCCTTTTAAAGGTCGTAAAAAAGATATGTTGGATCTAGCTACCAAAAATAGTGAGATCGCCCTCAATGAGAAATTTAAATTGATTGAAATGGATGATAAGAAGACGGTAGGGGCTATCAAAGAACTTTCTCAAGCTTTGGGCATCCCTTATATCGAACGGATCGAAGCTTTTGACCACTCCAATATTCAAGGAACAAGTCCCGTATCAGCGATGATCTCTTTTAAGGACGGAGCTCCTGATAAGAGTCAGTACAGGAAATATAATATCAAAACGGTAAACGGCAGTAATGAATTGGCGACCACTCAAGAAGTAGTGCGCAGAAGATATACTCGCTTATTAAAAGAGGGAAAACCCTTGCCGGATCTGATTTTGATGGATGGGGGGAAAATCCAAGTAAATGGAGCAATCGATGTTCTGGAAAATGAACTGGGACTGAGTATTCCTGTGGCAGGTATGGTCAAAGACAATAAACATAGAACAGCATCGCTTATTTTTGGCGAATCTCATCAAATTGTTCCGTTAGAACCGACCAGCCAAGCTTTTTATTTAGTCCAACGGGTTCAAGATGAAGTTCACCGTTTTGCGATCACCTTTCATCGAAAAGTTCGTAGTAAAAACAGTGTCTCTTCAAGATTAGATCGAATCGAAGGAATAGGTCCTAAGCGAAGAAAGAAAATCATGACGCACTTTAAATCCGTCAAAAATATTCGCGAAGCCTCTATTGAAGAGATTACCAGTATTGGTGTGCCGCTAGAAGTAGCTAAAAAAATAAAAGAAGACATCAAATAAATGAAAAAGCCTTCTACCCATTTTAAAGGGTGGAAGGCTTTTTCATTTGTATTTGTTTTAATATAACTTCGTGTCATTATCATCTACAACAGAAATATTGGAGTTGATAATACCAGCATCGCTTGTTAGAACAAGTGTGTTTTTATCTTTTTTATAATCTAATTTCAGGTTCTCGTTTAAATCATCTAGATGAGAACTTTGAGTGTAAACTGCACCAATACTTGAGTCAATTGGTGTGTCTAATGCCTCGTTGTCTGAGGTCACAAGTTTTAAAGAATAAGCGCCTCTAATGCCACAAGCATAACCACCCGGTACATCATTATAAGAAAGAGCCCATTTTCCTTCGTGCTTTTCTTGGATGAGCTCTAATCGTTCTCTTGCTGAATCTGTAATGTTTAAATACATACAAACGGCCTTCTTTCATCAAAATTGGTAACTTACTATTAATAAGTGTTTTTAGTGTAACGCAAATTGTCTCAAAAGTCTAGCAGCTAGTTAAAGAATCTGTTTGCCTTCTTGATCAGTGATGATAACGTTATTGTTGATCAGGCCTGTTTCGCCTTTTAGAATTAAGGAATTTTTGTCTTTTTTGTAATCCAGTTTCATTTCCTGATCTAAATAAGATAAGCTCCATTTTTGAATGGGAAGATCGCCTAAATTGGATTCAAGAAGACCATCCATATCTTTATCAGTATTTTGTCTTATTTGCAGCGTGAATATTCCTGTATTCCCACATTCACAACCTACTTTTGATTCATAAAAAACAGCTAAGTTGCCTTGAGAAACAGATTGAGCCTTTTGAATTCGTTCTTGTGCAGCCTCTGTGATATCTAAGAACATTAGAATTCCCCCCTTTGCTGGTTCGCTTTAAGTATACTATCTTTTAGAGCATTAACCAACAGGATAAAATTTGTCGGAAAAATAATTTTCAGGTAATATTAGAAAGAGAATATAGGGAATAGATGAGGTGTATTAAATGATTCGCAAAGCTGAGAAGAAGGATACAGAAAATTTGATTGATGGCATCATAGCCATATGGGAAGACATGGAGTCTCCTTTCGTTACTGAAATTCCATTACCGGAACTGAAAGAAATTCTGAGAGAGAGTATGCTGCAAGAGGATTTTCGCTATCACTATTCTAAGGGAATCGTCTGCGAACGCAATAATGCGGTTGCCGGATTTATCTATGGATATAAAGGAGAAAACGAACGAAATCTTGATCGGTCTTTCAAAGAATTATTAAGAGAAAAAAACTATGACCAAAAAATTAATTTGTCTTTTGACCAAGAAACTAAAGCTGGTGAATGGTATATAGATATGGTGTTCACTCAAGCCAATTTCCGTAAGCAAGGTGTGGCTACAGAATTGTTGGCCTCGCTGCCTAAGATCGCTAAAGAAGCAGAAGAACCAATGATTGCATTAAATTGTGATTTGGTAAATGATAAGGCTCGGAAAGTATATGAAAAACAAGGTTTTCAAAAAGAATCTGAGGTTACAATCGTAGGTCATGTTTACGATCATATGGTAAAAAAAGTCGATGAATGAAAAAGGGAAGCGGATCTTTATTCCGTTTCCCTTTTTCCCTATATTAGATGAGGCGAATAGCCGCCTGTTTATTTTTTTTAACGAGTACAAAATCTTTTTTTCTTTTTCTCGCATAATGATCTACAATCAGTGCCACCACAACACAAATAGGAGCGTGGTGCGGTTCAGGAATGGTTAAAGTATAGAAATCTCCCCGAGCAAAGCAATTCTTTTCCATTTCCATAATGGTTTTTGAATGTTGTTTAACTTGATAGCGTGCATGTTCAAAGTCTCCGGATATGATCCAATTTAACTTGCTGATTTTAAAATAGGTCTTGGAAAAAGCTACGTGTTTTGTGATGGTACCTATCTTTTCATCTCTTACATACAAATCAAATCGTGGCATCAAGGAAAGAGTCACTTGTTTTACCTTGACCAATAAGGAGCCGTTCATAGCGTATAGGGAAATAGAATCCCCAACACGTCCCCATGTCCCCACAGCTAGGAAGATATCTTCACCGGCATGGTTTTTGACGATAATTTTCTCTTGCTTTGATATAAATTCTTCTTTCATATAAAGTCGAACCATTTTATCAACACCTCTAATGAATAAGACTTGATCCATTATGCTAGAAAATATCCGTTGTTTTATTCCTTCTATTCGACAAAAAGAAACACCCATTCCTATATCAACTTCATTATAACAAAAATCAGAACAGAATCGAAGACCTTATTCTACTTTCTACATTAAGACAAAGAAAGTAACTGAACTTTAGAAACAAACATGGTAGAATAGTACAATATAATGAAAGGTTCTTATGAGGAGGAAAAAGATGAAAGCGATTGTGACAGTTATAGGACAAGATAAAGTAGGTATCGTGGCTGGGGTCAGTAAAAAGCTGAGCGAACTACAGATTAATATCAACGATATTTCTCAAACGATTATGGAAGGCTATTTCACTATGATGGTATTGTGTGATCTTTCTGCTAGTGAGCTAGAGTTTAGTCAAATCAAAGAGGAACTAACTAAAGAAGGGGAAGAATTAGGAGTAAAGGTACGCATTCAGCGCCAAGAAACATTTGATACGATGCATAAACTATAAAAGGAGCCTTCGATAAGATGGAAATCACAAATATATTTGAAACCGTTCGTATGATTGAAGAAGAAAATTTAGATATTCGAACCATTACAATGGGAATATCGTTGTTGGATTGTATTGATTCGGATGGAGAGAAAGCACGCCAAAAAATCTATGATAAAATCACGACTAAAGCTAAGGATTTGGTCAAGGTAGGGAAAGCTATAGAAATGGAATATGGGATTCCTATTATCAACAAACGAATTTCTGTAACTCCTATTTCTTTAGTAGCGGGAGCTTCTGCAGATAAAGATTATGTAGCGTATGCTAAAACGTTGGACGCTGCAGCAAAAGAAGTTGATGTAAACTTTATCGGCGGCTTTTCTGCTTTAGTAGAAAAAGGATACCATAAAGGCGATGAAATTTTACTTCGTTCCATTCCTAGAGCACTAGCTGAGACAGAACGTGTGTGCTCATCTGTTAATATCGGCTCTACAAAAGCCGGTATCAATATGGATGCCGTTCGTGATATGGGAGAGATCATTAAAGAAACAGCTGAGTTGACTGCGGATACTCAAGGACTAGGTTGTGCTAAATTAGTCGTATTTGCCAATGCGGTAGAAGATAATCCGTTCATGGCAGGTGCTTTTCACGGAGTAGGAGAAGCGGATTGTGTTATTAACGTAGGAATCAGTGGACCGGGTGTTGTCAAAAGAGCTTTAGAAAAAGTTAAAGGAGAACCGTTTGATGTTATCGCTGAAACGGTCAAAAAGACAGCTTTTAAAATTACCCGGATGGGTCAATTGGTAGGGCAAGTTGCTGCAGAAAGATTAGACGTACCTTTTGGGATTGTCGATTTATCTTTAGCTCCAACACCTGCCATTGGAGATTCCGTTGGGCGCATATTAGAAGAAATGGGCTTAGAGAGAGTCGGAACTCATGGAACTACGGCGGCTTTGGCTTTATTGAATGATGCTGTTAAAAAGGGTGGCGTGATGGCTTGTGGCCATGTAGGCGGATTGTCTGGCGCATTCATTCCCGTATCAGAAGATGAAGCTATGATAGAAGCTGTTGAAGCAGGAGCTCTTAATGTAGAAAAATTAGAAGCCATGACCGCTATTTGTTCGGTAGGGTTGGACATGGTTGCTGTTCCTGGTGAAACATCCGCAGCAACACTGTCTGCGATTATTGCTGATGAAGCAGCCATAGGAATGTCCAATCACAAAACGACTGCAGTACGCATTATTCCAGCACCAGGTTCCAAAGTAGGCGATCGCATCGAATTAGGCGGCCTACTAGGAACAGCACCCGTAATGGCAGTAAATCCCTTTGGATCGGAAGAATTCATCCAAAGAGGTGGAAGAATTCCTGCTCCGTTGCATTCATTTAAGAATTAAGAGCGCGAAGCAAAACGTTTAGAACACTGTACACAACACCCAAGCGAAAGTTAGGTCTTTTTATCTAACATTCGTCTGGGTGTTGTGGTAGTGTGTTCTGCTTTGCGTAGCGCGTCTATGAGAGCAGAAACCTTTCTCTTGATTTTTCTAGAAAGGATTTTTTGGTCACGAAAAGTTTTGAATCATCTCAGGCAAATTTTGACAAACAAACTGAATTGCTAACTAGAGTCATACCACTAAAATCCAAAATGAAAAAGCAGCTGAGAAGAATGAAGACACTCTTCACTACTGCTTTTTCATTTGTTATTAAGGTGTCGATTTGATTACTGTACTTAAGTCATGTAGTGCTTTTACCACGTCATCCAGCTTTGTTTCCATGCGTTGCAGTAAAAACAGCGAAATAAATATTGGAAAACCAATATTACTAACGAGTTCTATCACAGATGTCCACCACTGTATTTCAGTTTCCATGCACTCACTCCTTTCTTGTAACTCATCTCCAATTAAAATAACGAGTTACAGTAAAAAAGTGTTACATAAAGAAAATTCTTTAACACAAAAATAACAGAAAGCGGTTTCGGTCAATTTTAAGAGAGAAAGTGTACAGGTGGAGACAATGAAAAACAAGAATGGAAACGCTATAATAAGGTAGTACTCATAGAAACCGATTACTTAATAATAAAATAGAGAATTTACTCTATATAAATAAAACGTAATCGGATATGAAAAATGAAAATAATTAAGGATAGGTGAAGCCTTAGTGTAAAATATTCGGTGGTAGAAATAAAAGACGAATGACGATCGTTTTTTAAGTTGACAAAAAAAGAGGAAGACCGTTACCATACAATTATAGGTTTGAGCGCCTAAATATAATCGTAAAGGTTGGTCTTCCTTGGAAACTATTTTAACAGAAATGATTGAATTAATAAAGAACTCTACAGATGGAATTACTGCAGAAAGAAGACTTGTCGCCTATTTTTCAGAGTGGATCAGTGAAATAACCGGAGAAGCTTTAGAATGTATGGATGATGCTTTAGCTGAAGAATATAAAAAAACGGGCTATAAAATAGAAAAACGAGATACTCGTACCATTCAAGTTCTCTTTGGCAAAGTAAACTTTAAACGAAGAAGAATGAAAAAGGCAGGAGAAAAAGCCCTTTATCCGTTGGATAAAGAAATGGGTTTTCTCAAAGGAGAGGCTTTTTCTCCCCTTCTTTTACGAAATATTGCAGAAGTAGCTTCAGGAACGGTATTAAGAAAAACAGAACAAGCTGTATCGTTGTTAACTCCCTTTTCTATTAGCCATACAAAAGTAAAATCTGTACTGGATAAAGTAGGTAGTTTACAAAAGAACTATACAGAAAATCGTCTTTTGGATATCAATCAAGTAGAAGAACCAAAACATAAAAAGAAAGTTCCCTTTCTGTTCATAGAAGGCGATGGTTTAATGTATAAGGCGACTAAAAAGAAACGAGGAGAAATTCATCGTATTCAAATCGCCGAAGGAGTAGAGAAAAATGG